>NZ_JBFUHY010000013.1:0-97509 GCF_056402155.1 Pseudomonas sp. P4_C1 | reverse complement strand
GATTTTGCGCACTCTAGGCGCTTCTCAAGATCGGCATGGATTTTTGCCAAAATGTCTTGAGACTGCTCAAGAGATGGAATGATCTCATCTTCTGTGAAAACGCAGTTTTTTGCAGTAAGGACTTGAGCGATCAAACTATGAATAGCTTCATTGAACGCATCCATTTGGCGGCGCATAAGGACTAGCGCTTCAATAGTCCCATCGATCACGCGCAGCAGATCTAGCGATCTAACTGCCTCGCTTCTCAGGTAGTCACTCATGCGCTCCATGCGATCATTTTGAGTGATGCCGTGCATTTTGCCTCCGTCATCCATCTTTTAGCCCCAGGAGTGGGACTGGGCAGCGATTATGGTCGCCGCTGTTACTATGTCAAGCGCCACGAAATGCAGCTTGTCTAAAACGTGGCGCGTACGAAACGACTATAGGTCAGACGCTAGGGGTTTGCACTGGTTCCACCATGCTATCGGCTGATTGGTAAGATTATTGAAATCAATTGAAATCCCCAGCCTTTCCGCTTGTGATCAACCCCGCCTTCACCTCATCAGCGTAAGCAGTCAGCCGATCCTCATCAGCATGGAACACGGTGCACATTCTCAGCACGGCTTGAGCATCTGCCTCGTTCCCGGTCAAGCTCAGCCGTTCGGCGATCCGCATCAGCTCAACCGCTGGCCACTTCAGATCGGAGGCGATACCCTGGAGATCGCGCTTCAGGTCCTGCTCTGGTTTGTTGAGTCCCATCATCGCCCCTTACAAATCCCCATCACACTAATCCGGTATTTAACCCGCCAGAGCGATTCTCAGTGCTACCGCAGTCTCCAGCAGCTTATTCGCCTGGGCCGAGACGGCTAGAGCCAGTTCTTCATCTCCTGCATCTCTAAGCATTGCTGCTAATCGAGTAGCTTCCCCATCTCAGCCTCGGTGGTGCGGACGGATTCGCCTATATGGTATCGAAGTGAGTGCGCCATGCCATCAACCTTCAAGCCAGATCACCAGGCCTCGGTGCCAGCTACACTAGATGCGCGTTCCACACCAACAGAACGCGCGCTTGGATGAACGTCATATCTCGACGAATCATCCGGTCTTTGTGCCGGGTGTTGTCGGAAATCATCTCGAAGTGATCTTCATCGGCAACTTGCAGTCGCTTGATGTAGATGTGGTCGTCCCACGAAAACAGATAGATCCCRTCACCGACGAACTCCCGAATGTGCACGTCGACGATCAGCGGGTCGCGATGCTTGATTGTCGGTTCCATCGACTGGCCCCAGCCGGTGACCATCTTCAAGTGGTAGTGCTCTTCGAAGTCCACGCCCAATTCACGCAGATGCTTGGGACTTACCCGTACGTCCTGAAACATTTCTGGGTAATCGGCAGCGATCTGCCCGCCACCCATTGCAGCGCGGATGTCGTAATGAGCGATCCAAACTTCATCGCCGACCAGGCCTGGGCGCGAAAAGTCAGCCGTAATGACATTGGTTTTCTGGGGTTCTTCAGCAGCATCAAGCAAACGCTGTCGGGCATCAGGTGAAAGCCGCTTTCCGCTCCGAGCAAGCATTTCCTTTACCAAATCGGCTGCGCTTGTCCCTTCATCTTGGGCGCCTATGTCATGTCCAGCCATGGGAACCGGGACGCTGGTCAGTTTTCGTATCTCTTCTGCCAGGCGAGGGCTGAATGACTCAACTGGCTCTTGGAGCATGCGCGAAAGAACTGAAGCGAACTGTGCGTTGAGCGGATTAATCCCTTTGAAATAGAGATTTACCGCAGCGGGCGTCATTCCGGCAGCGTCGGCGATTTTCTTCTGACTCAGCTTCATCTCATTCTTTTTTGAAAGAAACAGAGCGTGCGCAGCTTCGCATTCGGCCATGCGGTCCGGCGACAGGATTCGTTTTTTAGTCATCGCGCGAATTTATACCAATGGTTAAAAATGAGAAGAAACCATCGGTATTGATTATAAATTAACAGATGGTTAATATCTGCCTTATCTACAAGAGAGGCACGACCATGAATGAGACTTCCCTCGACAAGTTCGTGGCTGACAAAGGGCAGTCCGAAGCCGCAAGGCTTCTCCGCGTCACTGCCCCAGCCATCCATAAAGCTTTATCCGCAAAACGGGATATTCGCGTGCTTGAGCTCCCCGATGGGAGCTTCCAGGCAAGTGAACTGCGTCCGTTTCCATCCCAAAAATCCGCTGCATAAGTCATCCCTGTCGTTGATCTGTTGAGCGAATGATCGCCGAGCAGCTTCAGCGGTGCTACGGAAACAAATTTGAGGTTTTACGAATGGAAGATTTCTTGAGGGCTTGCCACACCACCGTCAAGGAAAGCGGGGCAGAGGAACTGGCGGGGAAAATGTGCATGGCGCACGTGAGCCTGTTGCAGCGCTCGAACCCGGACAACGCCGCCCATCACCTGACCATCGAGCATCTTTTCGGAGTTCTGCTGCACACAGGTGATATGCGCCCATTGACCGCTCTGGCCGATCAGTTCGGGTACGACTTGGTGGCGAGGGAAAAGCCTGCCGCCAAGCCTTTGATGGTTGCGCTTGGGCAACYATCGGCTGAGTGCGGAGATGTTGGCCGGCTGATCTTTGATGCTGCCGAGGATAACCACATCAGTCAGCACGAAAAAGCCCAAGGCGAGAAAGCCATTTTGGAAGCAATCGATGCGCTGCAGGTTCTGCGCGAATCACTAAAAGCAGCCTGAATCGCAGACACAAAAAAGCCGGGCTGCAACCCGGCTTTTCAACAACTTGTAAAACTCTGTGGGGCCATTATGAACACGATCGTTGCTCCAAGCAATACGATCATCATGTCAAGCCGGAAGATCGCCGAACTCACCGGCAAACATCACCACCATGTCGTGTGCGATATAGAAGTGATGGTGACTCGATCAGGCAACGTCACGCTGGTTGAACAACTTCAAGGAATTACGTTTTGAGTGTCCAAGCAATGTCATGGGCGCTCTCTCTGCCCACCCAATCCCTGAAAGACTCAAGCGCGCGTCACGTGCTGTTGTGCCTTGCCAACTATGCCGGTTCGAACGGTGCTGGCGCCTTTCCCTCTGCCTCGACCCTGGCTCAAGACACCGGACTGTCCGAGCGCACCGTCCGTTACAAGCTGGACGATCTAGAGAAGGTCGGGCTGATCCAGAAAGGTAATCAAGCCATCGCAGCCGTGCATATCGATCGTCATGACCGTCGCCCAGTCGTTTACGACCTTCAACTCTCGCGGGGTGCAATTCCTGCACCCCGTACAAACCGGGGTGCAAATGACGCAACGGGATGCAACTCACAACAGAACGGGGTGCAGCCTGGAACAGAACGGGGTGCAGCGGCTGCACCCAATACGTCAATTAACCATCAAGGAACCGAACAGCAGCCGCAACGCGAGATTTCCGATGTGATCGCCGAGCAGGACCAAGCCGCCATCGATGCGCTGGATGAACGCCAACGCTTCGCCATGTTCGCCACCTGGGTACCGAGCGAGAAAGGATTGGCTGATCAACTCGCAATCGCCGGGCTGCCTGCTGAGTCGGTGACTGATGAGTTGTTCGCTGATTTTAAGGGCTTCTTCGTTGCCAAGTCTATGACCGTCGACAGCCCGTCTGGCTGGTGCTTTCGACTGGTCAAGTGGATCAAGCGTGAGCAGGTGAAGCGTGCCGGAGGCCAATCTGCGCAGCCTGACTTCGATGACTCCAGCTGGGCTGATGATCTGGGGGATTTGTGATGGAGATGAAAGCGCCGCGTAGCGCTACTCAACTGCTCAGCAAGATGGGAAACCTGCCACCCGTTGCGCTGGTTCAACCTAAACAACTGCCGCCCGGCACCACCGATGTCGTTAACGCATTGTTCAAAGAGCTACAGGCGATTTTTCCGGCATGGAAACAGGCCTGGCCCGACGACGATGCCTTGCGAGCTGCAAAACGTAGTTGGATCAAGGCGTTCATCGTCGCTGGAATCAATACCCTTGAGCAGATCCGGTACGGGCTTCAGAACTGCCGACAGTACGGCGGCGATTTCGCGCCGAGCGTTGGTAAGTTCGTGAAGTGGTGCCAGCCAACGCCTGAGATGTTGGGCGTCCCTTCACACGATAAGGCTTTCCGCGAAGCCCTGGTCAATTTGGACCCGAGCCGCGCCTCTTCCCGTGTGTGGTCGCACCCAGCGGTACGTCATGCCGCGCTCCAGTGCGAGATGCACAACCTGAACAGCTTGGTGTCGGAAAAAGCCTGCAAGGTTTTCGATCGGGCGTACGACATCACGATCCGGATGCTGGTCCAGGGTAAGCCGCTTGAGGATATCGCCATCGGCATCGGRCATGACTCGCAGAGACCAGAGGTGCAGCTTGCTCAGGAGTACGGTGATGCGCGGCTACTGGCAACCATGGCTCGGCAATCCATTCCTGTCGATGGTCAAACCGCCCGTGCTCAGTTGCTGTCTCGTTTCGGTATTCGAAATAAAACAAACATCGAAGGCCACTCCAATGCCTGATCGTCTGCTGGCTGTTCCTGACCCGGAGAACTACCGCTTCGCCGTGTTCTGCTGCTCTTACAAGTGGGATCTGGGGAGTACTCCCGATCACGCATTAGCGCTGTTTGTTGATCAGGCGATGGCCGAGCGTTATGGCGCATCAATGTGGCCGAACACCTTTCAAGTCGTCGATCTTTTGGGGCCCGCAGGTAGCCCGCAATGACCGCCCAAGTGAAAACCCTGACCGTGAAACTTTCGGATGCCGAAATCGAGCGCAGCGCCAAGAAACTTCACGTCCGCGACCTGCGAGATGCGAGTCACCCGGCGTTGCACTTTCGCTTCGCGAAGAATCGAACCCGCGGTTCTTGGTACCTGCTCAATAAGCGCACTTGGAACAAGATCGGCAACTTCCCCGACCTGAGCACAAAGCAGGTGGTCGCGGCACTGCCAGCGGTTCGTCTTCGGGTCGCTGCTGATGAAGGGGCGAACCTTTCCAAATGGAGTACCACTGGCGAGCTGCTGGCCTGGTACGCCGAGCGCATGGCCCGTGACCGCAACCTGTCCGAGAAGCGCAAGAAGACCGGCGCCTCGATGATCAAGTGCCACCTGCTGCCGCGCCTCGGTGGTCTGTTGCTGACCGACATCAACAAGGCTGGTCTCGACAGCCAGCTGATGTGGCCGTTACAGGAAAGCATTTCCATCGACTACGTGCGTTCGGTGTTCCAGCTGCTGGCCCTGGCTTTCCGTCAGGCGCTCAAGCTGGGCCTGATTTCGTCCAATCCAATGGCGAGCATGAAGTTCAACGACTTCTCCAAAGCCAAGGTCGGGATCAAGCCTTCACGGTTGCGTGGTACCCAGCTCCAAGACCTGATGACTCGCTTGCTCGGTGCCATGGCGAGCAACCCTTCGGACGGCCTACTGGCTCTGATGATGCTCTGCCATGGCACCCGCATCGGCGAAACCCGGCAGGCACGCTGGTCGCACATCAGCCTGGCTGAGCGTGAGTGGTTCATTCCAGCCGAGCACACCAAGACCGGCGTCGAGCATCACCTGCCGCTGACCGATCAGGTACGCAAGGTGCTCATCAGCTATCGCGAGATCCAGCGAGTCAAAGGGTATGACGGTCAGTTCCTGTTCCCGTCCCGTAACGGAAAGGCAATCAGCGAAGGGCAGGCGAGTGCCGTGTTCGTGCGGCTGGGGGAGGGTGAGTGGACCAGTCACGATCTGCGCAAGGTAGCTCGTACCGGATGGGCAGACCTCGGCATCGACCACTTGATCGGCGAACTGCTGATCAATCATGCCATGGGCCACAACGTGAAGGTGTACATCCAATCGGACGTGATGGGTCGCAAGCGGGATGCCCTGGAGCAGTGGCACGCGCATCTAGATAAAAAGGGTTTTGACCAGATTCATATGTTGACCGGCGTTAGATTCGGAGATTCCGGTAATGCGCTGGAAACCACAGAACATAAGGCCTGCGAGTCCATTCAAGAATCAACCATAGGCGAGGATTAAAAACGATGAAAAAGGTCCATGGCCCCGCCTTCCGGAAGCAGATGATTGACCTGACCCAGTGCCCGGCATGTCATGGGAAAGCAGTCATCAGCGGCCTGTTCCACCAGATCGACTGCGACCGGTGCAATGCTTCCGGATGGGTTGCCGCCGGTACCGGTGAAGCGCTGCCGTTGCAGGATCTGGTCACACAACTGAGCTTCAAGTTGCAGCAGGCCGATCAGCAGCTATTGGGGCACCGTCGGGCATTGAGCGGCCCGGCGCAGCAATACGAACGAAACAACCGCCGCGGTGCCGGCGGATCGAACTACACAGGGGATTGAGGGAACGCCATGGGCATTTATAAAGACGTGATGGGCACGCTGGTCCGCGTACTGGCCGCCGACAACATCGATAACAGCACCAAGCAGAGCTGGCAAAAACTGATTGATGCTGATCTGCGCCAGGGTGGTACGGGCAGCACCATTTCGGTCCGTGACAAGTTCGACTATGACTGCTGCCTGCATGCGTTGTTGCACCGCGAACTGGCACCGGCGCAGTGGGATGTGCTGATTGCAAAGTACTCGACCCATAAGGCCAATAAGGTCGACTCCATCGGTCGCTTGATCAGCCGGATAGTGTCTCCAGCCCCTCAGTTGTTTATCTACAAAGCAGTCACCGCTTGGGCCATTCCGAAACTGTGTGGTGTCCAAACCAGCAAGCGCTCCACCGACATGATCGTGTTGCCTGCCGAGTTCTATGACATGAATACCTGGGACATGGAGGGCAAGCCGGAGTCGACTCGACGCCGTTGGAAGACCGGCATTGCCAAGTGCTTGGAACGCTTAGAAGAGGCCGCAGTGGTGCATGCCACGGAGATATTTGATAGGGAAGAAATATTCATCGACGCTGCTTGACTATGATGGCGGAATGATCGTAAATTGCCCCCATCATGTCGATCTTACGCGTTATGAGATTCGACGACTTAAAGCCCGGCCATCGTGTCGGGCTTTTTGCTTTCTGCACCACTCCTAAGCCTCGCCACTGTGCGGGGCTTCTTTTATTTCACTCTCCCAAAGTTGGAGCGTGAGCAACCTTCAAGCCCTCGGCTCTCAACGGCCGGGGGCTTTTTTATGGGGACAGAAAAGTGAACACAGAATCTGGCCTTGCGGTGACGGTCGCGAAAGCCGCGCCGCCGGTGGCGTATTTCAGCAGCACCACGCTTTTCGGCTTTCAAATTAGCCACCTGATTGGCTGGATGACTCTGCTCTATACCCTGTTGCTGTTGCTCGATAAGGCGTTCCCGTCCTGGCGCACCACGCTGGTTAGTTCGGTTACGTCAGCGGTGACGGCATGGCGAAAATAAAGCTGCCGGCCGCGCTTCTGGCGGTGTTGGCTGCCGGTGGTTCGGCCTATCAGCTGATGGACGTGGCAGTCCCCATCGTCGAGGGCAACCCTCTGCATGCCTATCTAGACATTGGCGGCGTTCCTACCATCTGCGGAGGGGTGACCAAGGGTGTGAAGTTGGGCGATGTTGAAACAGTCGAGGGCTGCACGCGCCGCAATCGTGAGGCCATCGACATCGGACTGAGGGACGTTGCGCGGTGTGTAACCACCCACGACCTGATGCCCGAATCGATGAAAGCGGGGTGGGGCTTGTTTGCCTACAACGTCGGCGGCCCAAAGTTCTGCGGCTCGACAGCGGCCAGCCTGCTTCGCCAAGGGCAGTACGTGCAAGCGTGCGATCAACTCAAGCGGTGGCGATACGTTGCCGGTAAGGATTGCGCGCTGAAGAGCAGCAAGTGCGACGGCATCATTCATCGTCGCTCCCTGGAGGAAACCTTATGTGCGTGGGATTTGTGATCGGCGCGCTGGTAAGTGTTGTCGTGTTCCTGCTGGCCACCGTGGCGGTCGGTCCGTATCAAGTGGTGATGGTATGAAGCTGATTCCCTGGGGTATCGCGTTGCTGGTCGCGGCCTTGGCGCTCTGGCGCATTGAGGCCGTCGATTCGGCCCGCGCGTTGGCCGAACAGGCCAGCAGCAATGTCAGCAATCAGCTGACAACCGAACAGCAGCGAACCGCCGAACAGGCGGGGGTGATCGATGACCAGCGTGCCCAACTGAAGCAAGCGCAGACCGCTGACCGCTTGTTCCGATCATTGGCGCAGACCATCGCTAAGGATGGTGCCGTTACGCGTAACGCGCTACAGGAGCTTAAAGAGAATGATCAAGCTATCGCCGATTACCTGGCCGGTGCTGTACCTGCTGCTTACGGGGTGCAGTTCGCCCGTCCAGAAACCACCGACCCAACCCAGTACAAGCCAAGCGCAGCCCTGTCCGCTGGTAGCCTGCCGCCTGCCGGCACGCCCGGCGGTGCTGGCCAATGAGCAATGGGAGGATGCCGTGTTAGTGACTGAAGACGCCTTGAAGACCTGCGCCGCCCAGGTGCTGGCCTGCATCCAACAACAGGCACCCACCACGCGCCATGATGGTGCGTCGATGGGTCTGGGTCCCTCTGGCTCCAAAATTTGAACCTACGGTCGTCAGGCCCGCGCGGCTCGCGAATTTTTCGGTTTTCGGAAAAGCGCGCCCTTTGTCCACCTTTATCGTTCAATTTTTGAACAGGTGGTCACGTGCAGCCCTTGAATTTACTGGCAACGTGTGCGCCGAACGAGAAGGGCAAGGTGGACAAATAGGCCAAGCGCTCGGCCACCTCTTCGCATTGGTCGACCTATGCCGCTGATTCTGAATAAACGCGAATACGCCGATGCCCGGGGCATGTCCGAACGGACGGTTACGCGTTGGCTTGGCGAGGGGTTGCCGCATGAGGGAAGTGGCAAGAAGGGCGACCCCTTGCGCATCGACATGGCCAAGGCCACCGCTTGGGAAATTGCGCGGGAGGTGGCAAGGCAACTGGGCGACGGCAGCACGCTTGAAGGTCAAACCACCAGCAAGGAACAAGAAGAACTGATGAAGCTGCGCGCCGACCGCAAGACGCGGGAAGCCGAAGCCGAGTTGCGCGCGTTGGAGCTGGGCGAAAAGAAAAAGACCTTGATCGACATCGACCTGGTCGAGCAGACCCTGGCCAGCGCACTGACACAGATGGCGATGATCCTGCGCCCGGTGGGCCGCAAGGTGATTCCCAAAGTATTCACCGCGCGCAATGAAGCGGCGGGCTTGCAGATATTCGACGACGAACTGACCCGGGCCATGTCGGTCGCGGCCGACATGCTGGAGGCGCTAGACATCCATGCCGCACCGTCTGAAGAGGATTCTTAAGCGGGGGGCCAAGGTGTTTCGGCCAGCGCCGCTGCGCGCGGCGTGGCTGTGGGCCAATCAGAAGCGTGTTCTGCCGCCGGGCAGTCCTGAGCCGGGGCCGTGGAACAGCGATCGCGCACCTTGGGTCAAGGGCATCACCGAAGCCATCCGCGACCCGCTGTTCAAAATGGTGACCGGCGTGATGGGCGCGCAGATGTCCAAGACCGACGGCGTGCTGTTAAACGCGGTTGGCTGGCGGATGGACGACGATCCGGGTCCGGTGCTGTACATCGGCCCGACTCGCAAGAACGTCGAGTCGGTGAGCAAGGATCGTTTTTCCAAATTGCTGAAGTCGGTGCCGTCGCTGTTTGAGGCGCTGGCCAAGGGCAAGCAAGACACGATCAATGAAAAGTTCATCAACGGTCAGCGCATCGGCTTCGGCTGGGCGGGCTCGGCGACTGAGCTGGCGTCGCATCCATCGCGCGATGTGTTCGTCGATGAACGCGACCGTATGGGCAATAACGTCGGCGGCGAAGGCGACCCGATCAGTCTGGCCGAAGCGCGTATTTCTAACTTCATCGACGGCAATGTGACGGTCGTTTCGACACCGACCGTTGGCAGCGTGGAAACCGAAACCGACGACGATGGCCTGGAGCGCTGGCGGCCGTCGGACGATGTCCATTCGCCGGTGTGGAAGCTGTGGCAGGAAGGCACGYGGCACGAATGGGCCTGGCCGTGCCCGCACAAGGGTTGTGGTCGGTACTTCATCCCGCGTTTTTCGACCTTGTACATCCCCGACGGGGCGACGCCCAAGCAGGCCTTGGACGACGCCCGGCTGTTCTGCCCGCATTGCTCGGCGATGATCGCCGAGGAATCGAAAGAGTGGATGAATGACCGTGGTGTGTTTGTCGCCCCGGGCCAGCGCCTGGTCGGCTTCAACGTGGCGGGTGCGCAGATCGAGCAGGGCGGCGTGACGGTAACGGTCGAATTCGGTACCTACCTGGCGCCGCTGGAGGCAGACACTTCGGCGTCGTTTTGGGTGTCCGGGTTGTGCTCGCCCTGGCAGACCTTTGGCCAGCGCGCGCGCAAGTTCGTGGTGGCCATGTTGTCGGGCGAGCCCGGCCGGATGCAGGCCGCGATTAACACCGCATTCGGCGAGCTGTTCATGGTCAAGGGTGAGGCGCCGGCCTGGCAGTCGGTTGCCGCGCTACGCCGGCCCTATGCCTTTGGCGAGGTGCCGCGCGGGGTGCAACTGATCTTGGCCGGTGTCGACGTGCAAGGCGATCGTCTGGTCTATGTGGTGCGCGGCTTCGGCTACAACTTTTCGTCGTGGCTGATTGAGCACGGCGAGATATGGGGCGACACCGAACAGGAACAGGTGTGGCAGGACCTGGCCACGCTGCTGGAAACGACCTACGACGGCCGGCCGATTGCGCGGATGCTGGTCGATTCGGGCTATAAGCCCGGCGGTAAGGCCGCACCGGTGCATATGGTCTATCAGTTCTGCCGGCGCTACTACGGCCGCGCGGTGCCGACCAAGGGCCGGCAGCAACAGGACAAGCCGTACAAGTTCGCTGACGTGGACCAGAAGGGCCACGAACGCCAACCGCTGAAGCTGATGCACATCCACACCGACCACTTCAAAAGCTGGGTGCATGCCCGTATCGAATGGCCGGTGGAACATGCCGGCGCTTGGTACATCGCACAAGACGCGACCGACGATTACTGCCAGCAGGTGGTCGCCGAGGCGCGCCTGGTGACCCAGGCGGGGCGCGTGTTCTGGCACAAGCTGCGTACCGACAACCACTATTTCGACGCTGAAGTGTTGGCGGCGACAGCCGCCCATCTTGAGCAGGTGCATCGCCTGCCGCGCCTGGGGGACGAAATGCTAGACCTGCCGGATGAAACCGCGCCTGACCTAACGGACATGCCTGCGTTGCCTGATGGCGCGCGGGTAAAACAAAAACCCAAACCCTCACCGGAACCGGCAGTGCCGGCGCCGAAGCGGAAAAAACGCCGCCGGGGGGCTGTGAGTGAGTGCCAGCTATGAGCCGAAACCGTGGGGCAGTTCGGGCGGAAATCGCCGCCATCGACAAGGCCATTCTTGATGTGTTGCAGGGTGGTCAAAACGTCGAGGTGACGACGGCCGCCGGGACGCGAAAGGTGCAGATGGCGGACCTTAAAACCCTGTATGCACAACGCGATCGCCTGCGGCGCAGCCTGCGCGGCGGACCGGTGGCGCGACAAGGGATTCCGATATGAGTCGAAATGTCTTCGACCGCGTGGTCGGTTTCTTTTCCGCTTCGGCGGGATTGGAGCGCGCGCGGGACCGGATGAGTCTCGACGCCCTGGATTCATTCGCTGGGGCGTCGAAAAGTCGCCCGGCGCTGAAATCGTGGTTTACCTCGAAAAAAGACGCCGACGGCGACGTTAACCCCGAACTGGCGACCCTGCGGTCGCGGTCGCGCGACTTGGAGCGCAATAACCCGATTGCCCACGGCGCCATGAAAACCAAGACGGTCTATGTGATCGGCACCGGGCTACGGCCTGAACCGAGTATCGACGCCGAGTTCCTGGGGCTGAGTTCCCAGCAGGCGGAGACGTTACAGGCGCAAATGTTGCGTGAGTTCAACCTGGCGGCCGATTGCCTGGAGGCAGACGCCGCGCGGCGCAAGACCTTCTTTCAAAAGCAAGCCGAGCTGTTCCATAGCGCCCGGGTGAATGGCGACGCGTTTCTGTTGCTGCCACATTTCGAGCGTGAAGGGTCACCGTACGCGACGCACTTTCAGTCGGTCGAGTCCGACCGCGTGTGCAACCCGAACAACAAACCCGACAGCGAAACCCTGTCGGGCGGTTTCGAGCTGGACGAACACGGCGCCGCCGTGGCGGTGCATGTGCTGCAAACCAACCCGGCCAAGCGTTTTTTGCGCTCGAAAGCGTCCTGGCAGCGGGTGCCGCTGTTCGGTGAGCAGAGCCGGCGCAACGTGCTGATTCACTCCAACCACAACATGCGGGCCAGTCAAACGCGGGGCATTCCTGATTTGGCGCCGGTGATCGAGGTGATTAAGCAGGCCGGGCGCTACATCGATGCCGAACTGATGGCGTCGGTGATTAGCTCGAAATTCACCGTGTTCATCAAGTCCGACCGCGATGGTGGTGGGGATGCTTATGGTCCGGGAGGGGGCAGGACAGGCGCAGCGGATGACGATGACCACGACAGCGACGAAGCCCGTGACCTGCGCCTGGGTGATGGCCTGGTGTATGAGCTGGACGAAGGCGAGAGCATTGAAACGGCCAACCCGGGGCGACCGAATGCGGCCTTTGACCCGTTCGTGACGGCGCTCTGGCGCATGATCGGCGGCGCCATTGGCGTGCCGTTTGAAGTGTTGATCAAACATTTTACCGCCAGTTACTCGGCCAGCCGGGCGGCACTGTTGCAGTTCGCCCATTACATCATGGTCGACCGGGCGAACTTCGTCGTCGACGTGTGCCAGCCGTATTACGAAACCGTGATCGCGGAAGCGGTGGCGCGGGGGCGTCTGCGCTTGCCGGGGTACTTTCAGGACCCGCTGGTCCGCCGGGCCTACTGCCAAGCACTGTGGCACGGGCCGAACCTGGGCGAGCTAGACGAACTGAAGGCGGTCAACGCGGCCGAGAAGCGGCTAAAGATCGGCATCAGTACGCACGAACGGGAAAGCCGTCACTTGCTGGGCCAGGGCTGGGAGCAAATCAACAACCGGCGCGTGATCGAGGAGCGCCGCAAGTACAAACCGGCGGCGCCGAGTGCGCCGCCCAATGACGACAACGTCGAACAAGGCCCCGAAGGCAACCGCCAACGGGGCTTTTTGCTGCCAGGGGAGGACGCATGAAAAAGCTGATGGCCTTGCAGTTTCTGGCCTCACAAGCCTGGGCGCTGCCGCCGACGATGCTGGCCGACATGGAAGCCATCGCCCGCCGAGAGCTGAAGGCCGGCAGCCTGGAGGCACTGGCCACGCAAGACGGCGAGGGGATGAAATCGGCCCCCGCCGTCGAGCTGCGCGACGGGGTGGCACTGATCAAGGTGCGCGGGGTGGTGTCGCGTTATGCCAGCTGGATGCACGAAATCTGCGGCGGTACATCGACCGAGGCGCTGGCCAAGTCGCTGTCGGCTTCGATTGAAGACCCCAAGGCCCGCGCCGTGGTGCTGTGGTTCGACTCGCCTGGTGGCCAGGTCAACGGCCTGAATGAAATGGCCGAAATGATCTATCAGGCCCGTGGCCGGAAAAAGATCGTCGCCTATGTCGGTGGCCAAGCCTGTTCGGCGGCGTACTGGATGGCTTCGGCCTGTGCCGAAGTGGTGATCGATGCGACCGCCGAACTGGGTTCGGTGGGCACGGTAGCGGGGTTTCGCATCCTGCCGCCGGTCGAGGGCGAACAACGCATCGAAGTCGTGTCGAGCAATGCGCCGAACAAGCGCCTTGACCCGACCAGCGAGGACGGCCAGGCCGCGGTGCAGACCATCGTCGACGACCTCGAAACAGTGTTCATCGACGCGGTGACCCGAAACATGGGTGTCGGCCGCGACAAGGTCCTGGCCGACTTTGGCCGGGGCGGCACCTTCATCGGTGCCAAGGCAGTAAAGCAGGGCATGGCGCACCGCCTCGGCAGCTTGGAAGGCTTGATCGCCGAGCTAAGCGGCCGGCAGTCGTCGCGCCCGATTCAACCACTCAAGGCGTCAACCGCCGCCAAGACCAACGTAGGAGCAAACCACATGCCTCTGACTATCGCAGAAGGGGCGACGGCGGCCGCCGTTGCTGACGCCCTGAAGGCCCAACACCCGGACGCTTTCGCCGCCATTGCCGCCACCGGTGCGGCCGACATGGCCACCGCCGTCGAAGCGGCTCGTGTGACGGGTCACACGGCGGGCAAAGCCGAAGGGGAAATCGCCGGCCGGACGGCCGAAACCGCACGCGTCACGGCGGTGTTTGCCAACAGCTTGCCCGGGCATGAAAAGCTGATTCAGGCCCTGGCCTTGGACGGCACCACCAGCGGCCCGGAAGCCGCCGCGCAGATTATCGCCGCCGAGAAAAAAGGCGGTGCCGATTACCTGCACGACGCTGCCAATACCGAAGCCAACAAGGTCAAGGGTGGCGCCGAACCCCAGGGCGGGAAGTCCACCGTTGACCCGAAAACGCTGGCCGCTGAAGCCCGCAGCCTTGTCGATTCCGAAGCCGCCAAGGGCAACAAAATCACTATTTCCGCCGCTGTGCGAATGATCCAAGGGGGTAAAGCCTGATGCGTCAACACATTGAAAGCCGTCGCGCCGGTACGGATGCCGAGCCGTACCGCATTGCCGCCTATGACGATGTCGAAGGCGAGTTCAAGCAAGCCACGGGGCCGAGCGAAGCGCCGTTGATGGGCGTGACCGGCAGCCTCGGCGCGGTGGCAGGCACCGTCTGCGACGTGATCCGAAGCGGCCCGACCGAGTTGGAGTATGGCGACGCTGTTGGGTTTGGTGACTTGCTGACCGCCGACGTCGCCGGTCGTGCGGTGAAGGCGAAACCCGGCGAAGCCTACATCGCCCGCGCCGACGAAACCGGCGATGCCGGCACCATCGGCCGCGTGTTCATCGAGCGCGGCTTTGTGCCGGCCGCTTAATTTGACCCTGGAGTAATTCAAGCATGCCAGCCCCGTTTCCTATTGACCCGGTCCGTACCGGGATCGTCATTGCCTATCGCAATGACAAGCTGATCGCTGATCAGGTGATGCCGCGTAAGTCCGTTGGCGGTGAGCAATTCAAGTGGTTCGAATATGACAAGGCCGAGCGCCTGACCCATATCGATACTGAAATCAGCCGTAAGGGCGCCGCTCAGGAAGTCGAATTCGCGGCCGAGGAAAAAGACGCCTCGACTGCCGATTTCGGTTTGGACGACGTGGTCCCACAAAGCGACATCGACAAGGCTGCTAACAGCAACTATGACCCGCTCGACCATGCCTCAGAAGCGCTGACCGATCTGATTCTGTTGGACCGCGAAGTGCGCGTCGCCCGGGCCACTTTTAACCCGGACAACCATGCCTATGGCAAACCGTTGGCGGCCGCAGAAAAGTTCAGCAACCGCGACGCCGACCTGTTGCCGTTCTTGCTGGCCCAGCTCGACGGCCCGCTGATGCGCCCGAACACGTTGACCATCGGCCGCGCCGAGTGGACCCAGTTGCGGGTCAACCGCAGCATGGTCGCGGCGGCCCACGGCAACAGCGGCGACAAAGGCGTGGTGAGCATCGCCCAACTGATGGAGCTGCTGGAAATCGAAAACGTGTTCATCGGCGAAAGCCGCGTGAACATCGCCAAGAAGGGCAAGCCGGCCGAGGTCAAACGGGTGTGGGCCGGGCATTGCGCGTTCACCTACCAGGCGGCCAACGTCGAGATTCCAGCCGGGACCCTGACCTGGGGGGCTACTGCCCAATATGACGATCGCTTCGCCGGGACCTGGTACGACGAAAGCGTCGGCCTGAAGGGCGGGTACCGCCTGCGCGTCGGTGAGCAGGTCAAGGAACTGGTGATTGCCAAAGAGTGCGGCTTGCTTCTGCAAAACGTGATCTAAGCGTCGCCACACTGTACCGAGAGCCCCGCCCAGTGCGGGGCTTTTCGCAGCCGAAAGCCCACCCAGGCGGGTCGGCTTTCGCATGCGAAAAGGGGGAGTCGTGAGCCGATTTAACATTGTTGAACGAACGATGCTGATTTGTAAGGACGCCACGGCGCAGGTGCTGACGGACGCGGGCGAGCGTTTCGATGTCGAGGGCATTTTCGACAATGCCGAGGTCGATTTTGAGCATCGGAAAGAAGGCACCAGCGACTCTGGCGGCTTGAAGTTCAAGCGCCGGCAACCGGTGTTCACCACCGGCGATCAACGTTTGGCTGGGATCAGCAAAGCGTGGCGGCTGACCATCAAGGGCAAGGTTTACTTTTGCCCCGCGCCCTATGCCGACGGTGCGGGCTGGCTGACTCTCTGGCTGGCCGACAGCCTGGATGAACCCGCCGCAGGGGAGGGCGGAAGCCATGGCAGCCAGTGGCGTTAATTTTCAACTGAACTTCGCGCAAGAAATCACCCGCGTCACCGCGCAGATTCAGGCCACCCCGGAGCAGGTAACGAAAGCCGGCGAGCGCGCCCGGCGTAAAACCATGCGCTGGCTGTCGACACGTATGGCGCGTGAAATCAGCCAGGCCCTACGGGTGTCGCAGAAAAGCTTAAAAACGCGCTGGAGCACGACCACGGCCGGCTCTGGCGCCGAACAAGTGACGATTCTCTGGTTTGGCACGTTGCCGTTGCCGGCGGAGAACGCGGGTCGACCCCGACAGGGCAAGAAGGGCACCACGGTCGCTGGTCGGCGCTTCGACGGGGCGTTCTATCGCAGCGTTTACGACGGGGTTTCGCGGGTCTGGATTCGCAAAAGCCGCGCCCAGGCGCTGGGCCTGCAACTGCCGGCCATGAGTCGGCGGAAGGGCGGGGGCAGTGAGCGCTTTCTTGATCTTGGCGGCAGCAATGACAGCAGCAACCGGGGACGTTTCCCGGTGGTGCGCGTCGGCATCGAGCTGGCCGGCATGGCCGATGAAGTGTTCCGCCGTTACGAGCGGCGCGCCCTGGCACGGTTTGCCGAGCTGATCGAACAAGAAATCAACTACGCGGTGAACCATGAGCGGAAAACCTGATGAATCCCTAGTCGATCTGACCGAATTGCATCACCGGATTATCGCGGCCATACGCGAGCGATTCGGTGCGCGGCTGACGACCGTGGGCATGTACAACCCCGTGGACCCGAACAGCCAGTCGATCAAGACGCCGGCAGTGCTGCTGGAGCTGGCCGAGATTCGCCCCAGTGGTCGCGCCACGGGCGGCCGTACACCGATGGAGCTGGTATGGACCGCGCACTGTGTCCTAAGCGCACAGACCGAAAACGTGCAGCTAGAGGTGCGCAACTTCGCGGCCCATCTGCTGCGCCTGATCGATGGCGCCCGGTGGGGGCTGGATTACGTGGAGCGCGCCGGCGATTTAGAAGCGTTTCCCGGGTTGTTCACCCCGGGCGAAAAGGGCTTCGAGAGCTGGCTGGTGAGCTGGAAGCAAACGGCCCATGTGGGCGAAGCCTGGGAACTTCCCGTAGATGGTCCGGCGCTTGAGGTGTTCATAGGGCAAGACCACGTAGGCAACGATCAGCCGGAGGCGTGATGGACGTTTTGCAGCGCCTGGAAGAGCTGGAACGTCGCGTTGCCCAAATGGTGGTGCGCGGCAAGATTACCGAGGTCGACCCTATCAAGGCCGTCGCGCGGGTCCAGTACGGCCCCGGCATGACGACCGGCTGGCTGTCCTGGAAGCCGATCCGTACCGGCAAGGCGATTGTCTGGTGGTGCCCTGAAGCGGGTGAAGGGGTCACGGTGATCAGTGAGGGCGACCTGGCCCTGGGCGAGATCCTGCCCGGCAGCTATCACAAAGACTTTGTCGCGCCATCGAGCGACCCCGACCTGTTCTTGATCCAGTACGGCGATGGCGGGTCGGTGTCCTACGACCGCAAGGCGCACTTGCATCGCCTCGACTTGCCCGCCGGCGGTCGCGCCGAAGTGGTCGCCCCGGGTGGCGTCAAGATTACCGGCGACACCGAAATCGACGGCACGTTACGCGTAACGGGCGACATCAAAGGCGACGCCGAAGTCGGCGATGCCGTGCGCAATATGAGCGCCGATCGGGCGCTGTACAACAGCCATAAACACGGCAACAGCCCGACCCCTGATCCGCAACAGTGAGAACAGCATGAAACAAGGTATGGACAGGGTCACGGGGCGCCTGATTGGCGGCATCCCCTACCTGTGGCAACGCCTGAGCGATGTCATAGCGACGCCGATCGGCAGCCTGGTCGGACGTCGCGACTTCGGCTCCCGGTTGTTTGAACTACTCGACCGTAACGTCGATTCGCAATTCCACATGGACGCCTTTGTCCGGCTCGCTGAAGCGATCAACAACAAGGCCAACGGCCTGGACGACTTCAGGCTGTTGACGATGCGGGTGGAGGTGGTGGCCAGCAACCATATCGAGCTGTTTCTAAACGGCCTGCTGTACGAGCAGGGAAAAGCCAGTGCGGTGGAATTGGAAAGGATCTTGCTCAAATGACAGGCGTAATCCCGGCTTTGCTGCCGCCTTTGACCGTCGTTAAAACGGTCGACTATGAAGTCATTGTCGCTGAAATAGCCGCCTCGGCCGGAGTGGAGAACAACAGCCCGGCCGACCCGGCCTATCGGGTTGTGCTGGCCTGCGCCTATCGGGAAATGCTGATCCGCCAGGAAATGAACGAGCAGGCCAAGGGGCTGACATTGGCCCATGCCTTCGGCAGCCAGCTCGACCACATCGGCGTCACCTATTACCGCAACCCGGACGGCAGCCCGATCCTACGCCGCGCTGGGGAGTTGGACGACGACTACCGGGCACGCTTGCAGGAATCACCCGAAGGGCTGTCGGTGGCGGGCCCCGAGGGCGCCTATCGCTTTCATGCGCGCAATGCCAGCCAGGAGGTTAAAGACGTTTCGGTGGACAGCCCGCAACCCTGTGAGATTGACCTGTTTGTCCTGGGGCGCACGGGTGACGGCCAGGCGAGCCCCGGGCTGTTGCAGACGGTCGACACCTATCTGAAGCCGTTCCGGCCCTTCGGTGACCGTGTGCGGGTGCGTTCGGCGGAGATTGTGCGCTATGCCCTAAATGCGACGGTGTTTGTGTCGTCCGAGTTGGACCCGGCAATGGCGCTTGAAGTCGCTGAGAAGCGCGCCAAGGCGTATGTAGCGCAAATGCACAAGCTGGGTGGCCAGGTCGTGCGCTCGGCGGTAGACGCGGCGCTGACGGTCGAGGGCGTGACTGAGGTTGTGTTGAATGGCTGGCAGGACATTCGTTGCGTTAAGTCGCAGGCGCCGTATTGCTATGACGTGGTGCTACGGCCGGGAGGATGACCGATGAACATCCTACCGCCACACCTGGCCGAGCTTGAACGCAAGATTGACGCCGGCACGGCGCGCATCGACGCCATTCCGGTGCGTACGGAAACCCTGTGGAATCCCTGGACCTGCCCGGTCGAGGTGTTGCCCTGGCTGGCCTGGAACTTGTCCATCGATCATTGGCGGGCGAGCTGGTCCGAGCAAAAGCAACGGGCGGCGGTGGCCAGTTCCCTGGACCTGCACCGGATCAAAGGGACGTTGCGCGCGGTCGAGCAGGCGCTGTCTGAGTTCGACCTGGCGCCGAAGGTCACGGAATGGTTTGACGCGGTGCCGCCGTTGCCGCGTGGCACCTTCCGGCTTGACCTGGCCACCGACAGCGTTCCGATAACGCCTGAGCTGGACGCGCGGATCATGGCCGCCCTGGAGCAGAACAAGCGCGCGTCGATTCACTTGGCCACCGTCCATATCACGCTGGACGGGCGAAGCCAGTCCCGGGCCGTCGCAGCCTCTGTCGCGGGGGAAGTGACCACGATCTACCCGTTACAGGTAACGCAGTTAGAGCAAACGCATACCAAACGTGCGGCGGCGGGTGTGGCGACGATGACGGAAAACACCACGCTCTATCCGTTACAGGTCACGGCTTTCGAACAGCAATGCACAGTGCATGCAGCCGTCGGCACCTTGACCGCCGGTGATGCCACCACGCTTTACCCGCTTCAACCGACGTTGCTCGAGCAGCGCGCTAACCCTGCCGTGGATTCTGCAGGTGGCGATTCTGGCGAGCAAACCACGATCTACCCCCTGCAAATGACCGAGCTGGAACAGCAAGCCGCGACGATTCAATCAGTCGGTGCGAACGGGGTGGAACTGACAACTATCTACCCGCTGGAGATGTGATGGCAGCGCAAGAGTTCTACACAATTCTGACCAAGGCCGGCTTTCAATATGAAGCCGAATGCAAGGCCAACGGCAAGCCGATCAAGCTGGTAAAAATGAGCGTCGGTGACGGTAACGGTGCGTCCTATAACCCCGTGGACACGCAAGTTGCGCTGAAGCGGAAGGTGTGGGAGGGCAACCTAAACAATCTGTATCAGGACAAGGTCAATACCGCCTGGCTGGTGGTCGAGGCCGTCATTCCTGAAACGGTTGGCGGTTGGTGGGTGCGCGAGGTTGGCGTTTGGACCGACACCGGCGTGTTGTATGCCATCGGTAAATACCCAGAGTCATACAAGCCGTTGATCAACAACGGCGCCGGCCGCGAAGTCAGCATCCGCACGATTTTCACCACGTCCAATGCCGACAATGTGACCTTGATGCTCGACGGGTCGGTCATTCAGGCGACCCGCGCCTGGGTGAAAGACTTCGTCGATGTTGAATTGACCAACATCAAAAAGGACATGTCGGCCGAACACGCGGAGGGCAAAACCCACACCTACCCGCTGGCCAATTTCATCGAAACCGATTGGGTGTCGGAGTCCAGCCAGTCGGAATACCTAGCGGAGATTTTCCGCACCTTTGGTCAGTCGGGAGTTTTGGGCAGTCGCCAATATGGCTCTGCCGGTACCGAGTCGTTCAACCGCACGTTCGACGGCGCTTATTCGGCTATCAATCTGCACAACCACCCGAACCTGCTGGCGACCCCCGGGCTGGGTGAAATCGCGGCCTTCATCAACGGCCACATGGTCAGGACGCGCCATAACGACTACCGCTTGCGCAGCGCTGCGCCAGGTAAATACCTAGCGATGGTGGACATTGCTCCACCAGCGGCCCCCGCCTCGGTGAATGCGGCGGCTGACGTTCCGGCGAAGGTCGCAGAAATGCGCGAATACTTCCGGGCCTTTGCTGCGCGTGACACGTCGATTCGCGACTACCGGCCACATTTTCGCTGGAACCTTTCGGTGCTGGAAATCTGGCCGGAGCTGTTGACCGATGAGGTGAACGACACCTTTGAAAGCTTCCGCCATCTGGAGGAAATCAACGGCTACCGCGACCTGTTGTCGCGCACTTTGTTGATGGGCGCCACCGGCTACAGCGGTCGCAATGAAAACGGGTCGTTTATCCCCGGCTCAGTGCGGCAAGTGTCCAAGACCGGGCGGCCGCAGTACGTGGCTTGGCGTTATCGCATTTCGGTCGCGGACGTGGGCAGCGTCGGGGATTACCCCGTGGAAAAACTCGTTACCCCGCTCGATTTGCCATTGCAGCGTTGGCACGCGAACCTGACAGGGCCGCAGGTGGCGTCAACCCGTCGGCAGCGGTTTCGTATCAACCGTGAGCTGTCGACCGATCCGACCTGGGGCGCGTACAACGAAAGCCCGACCATCGACCTGCTGGACGAAATGATGGCCAAGGTTCCGGGGCTGGACGGCGCCGGGGCGAACTTGGTTGAGCAGTACACGGACAGCGGCGTGGTCACCAAACTGACCAAGTGGGACAGCCCCGAGCTGCTGAACGCGGCTTACTACAACCGCCGGTATGGACACGAACGCAATGCCAGCGGCCGCACCAAGGGCTTGCGTAGTTACAACGACCCGACGCTGTTCGTGGCGTCCAATACGCGCCCTGAAGTGGCCTCGTTTGCGGCGGATGGCCAAACCTACCGCAACAGCTACGCGATTCCGTTGGAGCTGATTTTGCGCACGCCGTTGGAGGGTTGGAACCCCTACGGCATCGCCACGGTTGCCGCCACGGTCGGCGACGGTGGCACTGCACAAACCGCCTGGACCGGGCGCAGTGATAGTTCTCGGCACTACCTCACACCGGCTGAGATGTTCTCTGACACGGTGTTAGACCCCGATCCGGCTGATACCGGGGCGAGTCCACGCTGGGTGTTGGATAGCACCGGAACGCCTCGATTGGTGCGTGCCTCGGGTATCTACGCAGTGCTGCCCAAGGTCGAGGGCGCCGGCGGCTTGGTCCTGCGTTACCCGGTCTATCCGATGTACCACGAAGGGGGGTGGGCCGCAGCGGCCGTCGATGCCTTGGCGGGCGACTGCACGACCGGCATGGTGAATTTGATGCGTGGGCACATCGCGCAAAAAGACTCAATCGCGGAAATGAGTGAGTCGATCCGTGTGCTTAAAAACGAAGTTTCGCAACTTAAACAGAAATAAACCGGGGATTTATTATGGGTATGTCGGCACTGCTGGCTGAGGCTACTCGCCTTGTAACAATGTTTCAGGACAAAGAGAAAAGCATTAAAGACGCCGTGGCCGCTGCTGTCAGTGCGGTCCCGGCGATGAGCAAGACGTACTACGTGAACGCAATTACCGGAGATGATGCCGCCGGTACGGGCGACAAACTCAAACCGTTTAAAACGGTGGCGAAGGCCGTGAACACCATTCCTTACGGCGGTGGTGGTTACATCCGGTTGTTTGGTCATGAACATGTGATCGACAGTTTGATTTTCGTTGCGTCCAAGAACATCACTATTACTGTCGCCGAAGGTGAGGCGGTTATGCCGACCTTGCGCAATATCTGCGTGCCGGCGAACACCTCTGACGGCGCTGGGGCTACGGAAAACTCGACCACCGGTTTTATGATGGACAGTTCCACCGTTGTTTTAGGGGGTATCCGCGTTCGCACGGCCAATTATTCAAAGCCCGAGTCAACGTTGAACAACGTCTACACGGGTTTGTTCCGTCGCTATGACCGCCCGATGGGCATGGTTCATGTGACCACGTGTGAGATTGAGCTGGGTGACACCGCCCTAACTCGCCACACCATCAACGGGCAAACCGGTATTGTTTCGCTGTACTTGAACAAGATCAGTCGCGTAGGTCCGGTAGTTAAGAACACGCCATTAGTCGAGACGGCCGGTTGTCCGATTATTTTTGCCGCGCAATCGAATACCTTGCCGGCGGGCGCGAAGTGGTCGGGGGACTATATTACCGGCATTGTTTTTGACTCCAATGGCGCGACCCGAAGTGTCGTTACTAACGTCAATCTTGTTTAATTCGGTGATTAATAATGCGGCTTAATTTCACACATGAAGACCAGTTCTATTCGGCGTTTACTGTCGAGGATGCGCTGGCGGTAGGGATTCCGGTGTTGGTCCTGGCGGGGGCTGCCGCTGAAGAGATCCAAAAAGGGATTGACGCAGCCGTGGCTCAGGCCCGCGCGCGTAATGCCACGCGGATCGATGGCCAGGATTCCATGTATTTGCTTAAGGCGAACGAAGCCGAACGCTATATCGCGGCCGGCTCGCCAGCGGATGCAAGCGACTATGTGTTGCTGAAGACCGAAGCCGAGGCGTTGCAGATTACCCCGCAGGCGCAGGCAACCCGGGTGATTGAAGCCCGTGATTCCTGGCTGGCCGTGGCGGCTCGCATCGAGGCAGTCCGCATCGGTGGCAAAGGGACCTTGGCTGAGCTGGCCACCGTCGAAGCGGTGGTCGCTGCCGGCGAACTAGTGATCGCCGAGCTGGACGCTATCTAAGCCAGCGCCTCCCCGCTGAGACAACCCAAGCCGCGAAAGCGRTTTTTTTACGCCTGAAAGTCCCCAGTCCGGGGGCTTTCGCTTTCTGCTGGAGATTGAAATGGCAGCTGATTACCTGCACGGGGTCGAGCAGTTTTTTCTCGAAAACCTCGACCGCCCTATCGAAGTCCTGGCGGCATCGACCATCGGCCTGGTGGCCACCGCTGACGATGCCGACCCGCTGGTATTCCCGCTCAATACCCCGGTGCTGTGCAACAGCGACAAGCTGATCGCCAAGGCCGGCATGACGGGCACCCTGCGTGATGCGCTCAATGACATCTACCGCCAGTCCGGCGCGGTGGTCGTGGTGGTGCGCGTCGATGCGACGGAAACCCCTGAAACCCAAATTGCTGGGGTGGTCGGCACTATCGACAACGAAACCGGCAAATACACCGGCCTCAAAGCATTGCTGGCCGCAGAATCCTTGGTCGGCGTACGCCCGCGGCTGATCATCGCCCCGGAGTTCAGTCACTTGACGGGCGTGGGGGCGGCAATGGAAGTGGTCGCGAAGAAGCTCAATGCGATTCCGATCATCGACGGCAGCGAGAAGGGCTATTCCGCCGTTATCGGGGAAGCGGCGTTGTACCAAGAAACACTGTTCGTGAACTGCGGTGTCAAGCTGCTGGACGAGGTTACTGGCCAGGTTGTGACCCGCAAGGCGTCGCCGACCATCGCCGGGCACATCGTGCGCGTCGACAATGAAGAGGGCTATTGGAACAGTGCGTCGAGCCGGAAAATCTTTGGCATCCTCGGCACGTCCGAAGTGATCGATCATGCCATCGGCAGCACCACCAGCAAGGCCAACTTGTACAACAGCAAGAACGTGGCGGTGATCGTCAATCAGCAAGGCGGCTGGTATCTGTACGGCAACCGCTTGGCCAATTCCGTGATGATGCCGCACCAGCGGATTCGCTACATCGTGGGCGATTCGATCCTGTACGCGCACCAGGAATTGCTCGACCGCAACGTCACCCAAGGTTACGTGGATGGCGTGAAAAACCGGGTCAACAAACTGATCCGCCGACTGAAGTCGCGCGACGTGATCAGCGGGGGCGAATGCTGGGTCGACAAGGAACTGAACCAAGCCGCCATCGGCACCGGCCAGGTGTATTGGGATTACGACCTGGGCTTCTACGACGTGGCCGAACGCATGACGTTCCGTCAGCACATCAGCACCGGCTACAACGAAGCCATTTTTGAATAAGGGGGTGAACTATGGGCGCCAAGCTGCCTAGTGTTTTGGTCGACGTGAATTCGTTCTTCAAGGACGAATCATTTGCCGGCCGTTGTAATACCGCCACCTTGCCCAAGGTTGTGACCAAGACGATGGACCAGACTCTGGCTGGCGTCGCGGGCGACATCGAGCGCGACCTGGGACGTCTGGAAAAGCTGGAGTGCGATGTCACTATCTCTGACTACTCCGAGCGCATTACCGGCCTTCTGGGTGCGCGTGACAGCCGTGAAGAGGTATTCACGCTGCGCGGTGCGGTCGATGTGGGCGGGATCATCAAAACGGTGATTGTGCGGATGCAAGGCTTCTGGAAGTCCGCCGAGTTCAACGAATGGGCGCCGGAAAAAGAGGCCACCATGAAATTCGCCATCGCGGTCGAACTGTTCCACTTTGAGGTGGACGGCAAAGAGCTGATTTACATCGACAAGCTCAACAACGAATTCCGCGTCAACGGCGTGGACCGCAACAAAGAAATTCGCGCAGCGCTGGCCCAGTAAGGGTCGGCGTTTTTTTGCCCCATTTTCGAGGAATCCCCATGAGCAAGCCTGTAACCCTGACCCGCCCAATCACGCGCGGCGAAACCGAAATCACTGAAGTCACCTTTCGCGAGCCAGGCGCTGGCGAATTGCGCGGCCTGGATATGTTCGATGTGATCCGCATGGGCGTGAACGCGCACCGTGTATTGGTGCCGCGTATCGCCAATATCACCGCCAACGAGTTCGACCTGCTGGCCCCCAAAGACCTGTTGAATGTGCAGACGGAGGTGGTCGCTTTTTTCACGGATTGACCGCCGTACCGCACGAAGTAATGGAGGCGGAAGCCGACATTTTCCTGGTTTTCACCGGCTGGGATGCGCTGACGACGGAGCGTATGCGGCTTGAAGAGCTGATGCGTTGGCACAAGATCGCGCTTGCTCGGTATGAGCAGGGCCGGGCCGGGCAGTCCTGAAAGGGGCCGCCCGGCCTTTTTTTGGGTTCATCACGGATTGCCGGGAAGGTCGTTCTTGATCTTCAAGCAACCATCGGCGAGCGACCCTTGCACCGACATAGAGACTGACATGTTTTCCAAGGCATGTGTGCCGCCAAAAAAGTAGTTGCGAGCGTTTTCAAATTGTGTTTTAAGGGATGACCGCGAGCCGAAGGGTTCGTGGTGTGCTCCTGGAAGGTGCGCTGTTCGAGTGAGGCTGTCTCCAGGTCTTTTCGAAAAAAATAAAAGGATTTTAGACATGACATCTTTTCAAGATATAAAACCTGAGCAAGTCGATGCGCTCAAAAAGCAATCGCAAGCTGCCTTTGACGCACAAATCAAGCGCCAGCAAGAGGTTGCTAGTGCGAAGCCGGCGCTAAAAGAGGTCCTCGATCAGAAGGTGCACCCGCAATCGTTGTGTGGATGCGGATGCCAGCAGAACATTTGCGGCTACTTCTCGTTCGAAGGTTGCGGTTGCGGTTGCTATCCTCAGACCGAAACCATCCAGATTAGTGCGTCACCCGCCGATATCGGACCAAATGCTCCTCAGCAAGGAACCCGAGTGCGGTTCGTCGGCCAGGCGACAGGTACGGGTACCAATATCAATATTTCCAGTCTCTATCTACAGGGCACCGTCCCTGATGCTGAGAACCTCATCGGCGTCCCGTTGACGCTGCAATTGTCGATTAGTCCAGGTTCGCTCACTCTGTATCTTTTTGAAGGGCCGCGCCTGCTGGCCGCACTGGTCCATCCAGCGCAGTATGCCGGGAACATTAGTGGGCAGTTCTCCGGCACTGGAACCGGCTTTTTCCAGCCAGCGTGATGTAGTCGACCAGAAGTAAACAGCCCGACGCCGGGCAAGAAAGCCCTAGCCTCAAATGCTAGGGCTTTTTTTTTGGTTCTTTCCCGGTAATCCGTGAAGAACCTTTTTTTTTGGGGTGGGCTATGTCGAATTCTATGCGGCTAAACCTGATCATGGGGCTGGTGGATAAAATCACCGGGCCCATTCTGAAGGTGACCGATACCACGTCGCGGATGGGCGAAAAAATCAAGGCGACCCAGTCCGAGCTGTCGCGTCTGGGCAATACCTCTAAGGATATCGAGCACTTCAAAGCGCTCGAGGCGCGCACCGGCCAGACGGCGCAGGCCCTGGCCCTGGCTCAATCCAAAGCGCAGGCCTTGGGGCAGCAGCTGAATGCCACGGCCAACCCGACCCGCAAGATGACGGATGAATTTACCCGGGCGGCTGAACAGGTCAAACGCTTGCAGGCACAACAGCAGTCCGAGCGCCTGGAGCTTCAGCGCACCGGCCAGCAGCTTGCAGCGACGGGGGTGAACACGGGGAGACTTGCCGAGGCAACGCGGCGTATCGAGGTGCAGACGCGGCGCTACAACGAGCAATTGGCCAAGGAACAGATAGCCTTGGCCTTGGTCGCCGAAAAGCAAAAGCGACTGGGTGAAATCAAGCAGCGCAACAGCGACATGAAAATGTCGGCGACGGGTGACGCCATCGGGGTCGGGGTGGCGATCGCCGGCGCGAAACAGCTGGTCGATGCCTATGGCGAAGTAGTCACCGCGCGCAATGACGGTTTAGCCCTGGGGCTGGATGAGGCGGGCATTGATTCGATTACCGCCAAGGCCAAAGAGTTTTCGAACATGTGGTCGGGCACCACGCAAAAGGAGTTCATCGACGGCGCGGTCGAAATCAAGTCGGCGATTGACACCCTGGGCGCCGAGGCTATCGGCGACTTCACCAAAATTGCCGCGTTGGTGGCCAAGTCGACCAAGTCAACCACCGCCGAAATGACCTCGCTGATGTCGACCGGCTACGGCGTGTATCGCCGCCAGTTCGACGAGTTCGGTAAAGCGGTGGTAGCGGGCTGGGACAAGATGAGCGCGGAAGAACGCGACATCGAGTTCGGCAAGTACTTCGCGGCGGGGCTGGTCGAAACGGTCAACGTGTTCAAGTCGGACGGGCAGCAGATGTCGGCGGCGCTGACCAACTTGGGCGCGACCGCCACGTCGGCGAACATTCCATTTGCCGAGCAGTTGGCGATTCTCGGCCAGCTTCAGCTCACGATGTCCGGTTCTGAAGCGGCAACGAAGTACCGTTCGTTTATCGGTGCGGCCGCCGGGGCCAGTGAAAAGCTGGGCGTCTCGTTCATGGATGCCAACGACAAGCTGTTGTCGATGCCGGCGATTCTGGAAGTGCTGCGCAAAAAGTACGGCGCTACCCTGGACGCGATGGAAACCCAGGAGATGAAAAAGGCGTTTGGCACCGACGAAGCTATCGCCCTGATTCAGCTGCTGTACCCCGAAATTGACTCGCTGAAAAAGAACATCAGCGGCATGGGCGAAGCGCTGAAAACAGGTATGTCGACTACTGAACGCATGGCCCAAATCATGAACAGCGGCCCGAACGAATCGTTCAAATTGATGAGCCAGCGCATTCAAAACGCCAGTGTCACCCTGGGCGCGGTTTTCGCCCCGGCGATGATGTTTGCCGCCGGCGCCGTGGGCCAGCTGGCCAGCCTGATCGGCAGCCTGGCCGAGCGCTTTCCGTTTCTTTCTCAGGTGATTGGCTTCGCCCTGGTGGGGCTGGTGGGCCTGAAGGTGACGTCGATTGCCGCTCGCTTTGGCTTCGCGTTCCTCTCTGATGGGCTGATGCTGGCCCGGCGTTCGCTGATGTTCTTTACGGCGGCCAACCTGCGCACGCAAGCGGCGTTACTTGTAACGCGGGTACGATCGATCGGGGCTGCGGCGGGGGTATTGCTGCTGGGCACCACCAGTCGTGCCTACGCCGTAGGCGCGGCGGTGATGACGGCAGCGCAATGGGCGTTAAACGTGGCCATGTCGGCCAACCCCATCGGCCTGGTGATTGCTGGCATATTGGCATTGGTGGGTGTGGTGGCCCTGGTGGTGCGCTATTGGGAGCCGCTGAAAGGCTTCTTTGGTGGGCTATGGGAGCGCATCAAGGTCGTGTTCTCGGCGGCCTGTGAAGTCATCAAGGCGCTGTTGGCCTATTCGCCGCTGGCCTTGCTGATGCAGGCATGGGCGCCGCTGACCGCCTTTTTCAGCGGCCTATGGACCAGCGTCAAAATGGTGTTCTCGGCGGCTTGGGAGTTCATCAAAGCGCTGATGAATTTCGCCTTTGTCTGGTCGATTTTCCTAGTATGGGAGCCGCTGGTGGCGTTCTTTAGTGGGCTGTGGGAGCGCGTCAGGGTGCTGTTCTCGACAGCCTGTGAATTCATCAAGGCGCTGATGGCCGATTCCCCTCTGGCGCTGGTAACCGAGGCGTGGGAACCACTGTTTTCGTTCTTCGGTACGCTTTGGGATCGCATCAAGAGCGTGTTTGCGGAGTCGACCCAATGGCTGACGGACAAGGTTCTGGCACCGGTCACGTCCATCATGGACAAGGTCGGGGGCTTTCTGGGCGACGGCGCAGTCGCTATCACGCAGAAAATCACCGGTGCGACCGACGCGGTGAACGCCGCACTGCCGCCGTCTGCCCCAGGCGCGGGGGCGGTAGCCGCACCGGGGGCGCCCTTGGCGGCGCCAGTGGGTGGTGTGGCATCGCCGGCCGGTCGGCCGCCTTCAACGCAGCAGGTCAATCAATACGGCGGCATCGTCGTGCAAGCGGCCCCGGGCATGTCGGAAGAGCAAGTCGCGAAGAAAGTGCGCGCCGAGCTGGATGCCCGCGACCGCCAGGCCAATCGGTCGCAGCGCGGCCGCCTGGGTGATGGCCAAGGCTAATAAGCGAAATAGCGAAGCCGCCCCCGGGCGGTTATCGCGGGGGAGGGGTATGTCTGAAGTAATGATGGCGCTGGGCGACTTTCGCTTCAGCGTGGCCACGACCGAATATCAAGGGCTGTCGACCTCGATGGCCTGGCGCTGGGCGAAAAAGGATCGTTACGGGGCCAAGCCTGGCAAGCAGTTTCACGGCCCCGACAGCACCAGCAAAACTTTCGACATCACCGTTTACCCGCAGTCGCGCGCGGACGTGTTGCTGTTCGACCGCCTGCGCATGATGGGGGACGCGGGCGAGCCGTTGCGCCTGGTATCGGGCGGGACGGCCAAGGTGGAGGGTCAGTTAAAGCAGTCGGGGGCTGACCTGGGCCTGTGGGTGATCGATGGCCTGACCGTGGCGGATGAGTTTTTCCTCAAGGACGGGACGCCCCTGGTACGCAAGGGGTCGCTGTCAATTTCCGAGTACGGGGAGGATGAAGCATGAGGACTTACCGCACCCGTCCGGGGGACATGCTCGACGCCATTTGCCATGTGTATTACGGCGCTCGCCCGGGGACCGCCGAAGCGGTTTTAGAGGCCAACCCGAGGCTTTGCCGGCAGGGCGCGGTGCTGCCTGAAGGACTGTTGATCGAATTGCCAGACCTTGCCCCGGCGCAAGCGCCTGGGCAAGTGTCGTTGTGGGATTGAGGACGACCATGAAAAAAGCTGACTACCGAATCACGGCCAACGATGCCGATATTACCGCCATGCTGCGCAAGCGCTTTATCAAGCTGACCTTGCAGGATTCCGCCGGTGAGGACAGCGACACCGTGGCGATTGAGCTGGATAACCGCGACAACCTGATTCGTCTGCCGTCGACGGGCGCGGAGCTGAAGGTGTGGATTGGCGAGCCGGGCGCCCTGGTGTTCAAAGGCGCCTATCAGGTCGACGAACTGGAAGAGCCGTTAGACGATCAGGCCCTGGTGATTCACGGCAAAGCGGCCAAGATGCTGGGCGGGATCAAGGCCCCGCGTGACGCCACGTTCGACGGGATTACCCTCGGCGCCCTGGTCGGCAAAATGGCCGCCGAGCATGGTTACATTGCGGCTGTAGCGCCGGATCTGGCGAAGCATGTTTTCAGCCATATCGACCAGCGCGCCGAATCCGATATGAACCTACTGACGCGCCTGGCACGTGAACTGGGCGCCGTGGCGAAGCCGGTCGGCGGTCGTCTGGTGGTGGTGCCCAAGGGTGTGGCTCAGACCGTCACCGGTGCCGCGCTGCCGACCGTCGTGATTAGTGACCCGGAGAACAGCAGCGGCCGGGTCACGATTCAAGAGCGCAACGACTATCAGTCGGTGGTCGCGTATTGGTTCAACGAAGCCGAGCAGCGCAAGGTGCCGGCAGTCGCGGGCATAGTCGCCGGGGCGGTGTCGGTGTACGGCGATGCCCCGGACAATGCCGGTGAGGCCACCGAGGACGCCGACAGTCAGTCGGGTCCGCGCTACATCATCCGAAAGACCCATACGGATCAGAAGAGCGCCCAAGAAGCGGCAACGGCGCAACTGAAAAAGCTTCAGCGCGGCAAGTCCACCATGTCCATCACCCGACCGCTGACGCCTGAGATTGTCGCCGAGGGCCGGCTCGATGTGCGCAACCATCGCACCAGTGCGAACAGGCTTTGGCAGGTGGAGTCGGTTTCGCATGTCATTGGATCAGGCGGGGTGTCGTCGTCGGCGGCGGAATGCGTGACGCCGGCGTGAGGGAGAGGCTCGCGGGGAAGGGTTGTCCGGTCAGATTGCTGTCGGCTGGACGATCCGCAACACGTGAGTGACGGCAAGGCCAAATCGTGGTGGGGAAGGGCTATGCCGGTGCCCGTTCCGCGAGCTTGCCCAGGCGCAGGTTGCCGCTGACCAAGTGATTGCTGGCAAAGTGGCAGATCCCACCGGCGGTGCTACGCACTATTACGCGACCACTATGCCGAAAACACCGATTTGGACGGCGAAGGCCAAGCAGACACCAAGGCTTGGGCATCATGTTTTTTTTAAGATGTGCCATGACCATTTAGCTCTAAATCGAAGCTAAGGCTTTGCGAGGTACTTTGGCTGCGGAAGGTAAAACTTACCGTTGAGGTAGTGGTAGCAGGTATCGACCAAGTGGATTGACCGACCTCTGCCTGGCCATTCAAAGTGGAGGACGACATCACTGGTTTGATATTTAGTGTGCACCGAGCTAAAGGTGGGGACACCTAGGTGGTAATGCCAAAGGTGGTTCGCGTGTGTGTAGTTGTAGTCAGCCGAGCCCCTGATGAGGCCTCTCCATGATGGAGAAACCTTTCCAGGGTACCTTTGGAAGTCAGTTAGCCCATGCGCCAGAAAAGTCGCAACAAAACTTAGAACAGCAGTCTGTTGGTCGACGGGGTAATTTTTGAATTCCAGGGCAAACAGATCATTATAAGAGACAGAGTAAGCCAAGCGATCATCCTTGGTGGGTTGTCAGATTCCCTTCCGCCCGCTCTGCGGCAGCCAGAATGTGCTCTCTTATCTGTTCAATGGTCAGACCATCGGGAATGGTTCTGCGCGGCATGTTTTGTGCCGTTTTCATGCGCTCGACATCAATCGCGACGGCGACGTTATCATTCGTTTCTGCTGAAAAGTGCATTGTTGCCATGACGTTTACCCCGGAGGGTGAGGACTTACGAGCTAGAGCCTAGCTGAAATGCTTTTAATCGCTAGGATCAATTCGGCCTAAATTGAATAAAAAAAATGCATGAGCGGCGCATCGTGATTTTTTGTCTTGTCAATGTCAATCGATAAAAAAAATCAGTGACGAAGCGTATGGATGGTAGACACCTTTTCACCCAGAGAGTGCCAACATTATTCTCCTGTATGCCTCTCCGATGCTGTCATTGCTGGCATAACAAGCCAAAACCTTCCCCACTACTGCTGCATTACCGCCAACGCAATCGAGGATCGATCGCGTTGCGGTCACGCCAGGCGTACGTCAGAAACCCTTACTTTGTTAACAGTTTCTGGCCAAGCTTGTAAGCACCCCATCCCAATCCACCCACTACGGCCGCACCTCCGATGGCGCACGCCACGATTGGTAGTATGGCGGTGCTGGCTGCGGTGCCAGCTATCACAGCAACCCCGCCAGCCATTCCTGTTCCACCAGCTGCAACAGCTCCGCCGCCCGCGGCTGCAATCGCTGCTGTAGTAGTTGCGGCCGATGCTCCGGCCGCGATTGCGGCAGTTGCCGCAGCCTCTGCGGCTGCAACGCCTATAACGCCAACCCCATAAGCCGCTCCGAGACCGGCCCCAGCAGCTGCTCCTACGCCCACGGCGGCGACTTCACCAACTTGCTCTGTTTTCATATGACCTAGCAGCCTTTGGGACTCAAAATAGATAGCGATCATAGTGAAGGCTAATTGCTATCTTTCAAAGGGAGGCCTCACTATTTTTTTTGTAGCGGGGGGGGGGCTTTGGAGCTTAGGGGAGGGGGAAGCGGTTGGCAGGACGCCGGGAGGGTTGTGCGCAAAACCTCCGCTGCAGGCCACGGTTTACCGTTTGCATAAGCACAAAAAAACGGATGTTTTGCCATCCTTGAAAATACCTATTATCCTTATAAAACAAGTGCTTGGATAGCTACAGTCCCCAGCATGGGGTGCTAGGGGTCGAGTGTTCGAATCACTCCGTCCCGACCATATAATTAAAAAGGGCCGCGAGATAAATCTCGCGGCCCTTTTTATTTGCCTGCATTTTTATCCCTCACAAGACAGCCGGCTTTGAATGGGCTTTCGGACGTGGAATTACTAAGGTGCGCTGGGTTTTTTTAGCTATTGCGTCCGTTGTTGGCTTGGCGGCTCAGGTGTTCGCTCGGCGAAAATACGGCGCGCGCCTTCGCAAAATCGTCCCGCTCAGCGGTTCGTCTGCATCCCGCTAGGCCAAAGCGTCGCGCTTAGCGAAGATGCTTGCCATTTGCGCCGCGTTCTCGGTTCCCCAGGTGCACAGCGGGACGATCGCCTCAGCCAGGCTGCGACCGAGCGGGGTTAGCGCGTAGTCCACGCGCGGCGGCACCTCCTTGTAGTCGGTCCGCGCCAACACGTGATCGGCTTCCAGGTCTTTCAACTGCTGAATCAGCACCTTGTCGCTGACGCCCGGGATCAAGCGCTTGAGTTCGCCGTAGCGCTTCGGGCCGTCGCGCAGAAAAAACAGGACCAGCGGTTTCCACTTGCCCGAGATGATGCGTAGCGTGGCGTTGAGCCCACAGCCGGTGTCGCAGATTTCAGAAGATTTCGTCATTTTTTCGATACTTACCAAAAGGTGCATACTTGTCCTTAGGTTATCAGCGCTGCATCCTCGTCTCAAGCAAGCAATTTCCTGCTTGCGTACCACTCCAACGAAGGATGCACGACATGACCAGACTGAATGGAAAGACCGCCGTGATCACCGGCGGCGCTACCGGCATCGGCCGCGCCGCAGCAAAGCGCTTCATCGAGGAGGGCGCCTTCGTCTTCATCTTCGGCCGCCGACAGGCAGCGCTCGATGCCGCGGTGGCCGAGCTCGGACCCAACGCCCGTGCGGTGAAGGGCTCGGTCTCGGATGAGGCCGACCTCGACCGACTCTACGCGGCGGTGAAGGCCGAGCGTGGAACCCTCGACATCGTCTTCGCCAATGCCGGGGCGGGAAGCCAGCTTGCGCTCGGCAAGATCACCGCCGAGCACATTGACGAAACCTTCGACACCAACGTGAAGGGGGCGATCTTCACGGTCCAGAAGGCGCTGCCGCTGATGGGCGAGGGCGGCTCGATCATCCTGACCGGATCGAGCGCCGGCACCACGGGCGCCCCGGGAATGAGCGCCTACAGCGCGAGCAAGGCGGCAGTGCGCAACCTCGCGCGGACCTGGGCCGAGGACCTGAAGGGCACCGGCATTCGGGTAAACGTGCTGTCGCCCGGGGCGACGGCGACCGAACTCGCGAAGGAAGCGCTGGGCGAGGAGGGCCAGACAGTCTACGCCGCGATGACTCCGCTTCAGCGCATGGCCGATCCGGCGGAAATCGGAGCAGCGGCCGCGTTTCTCGCGTCGCCGGACAGTAGCTTCATGACCGCCAGCGAGGTCGCCGTTGACGGCGGTCTGGCGCAACTCTGACGCCCTACGCCCAGGCGCTCCATTCGATTGTTCGGCGCGTCGTAGAACCCGGTAAACCCAAGGAGAACTTATGAGCTACGCAATTATCGGCTTCGGCAAGCTCGGTCAGGCCTTGGCCAAGGCGTTTGCCCGCAACGGCATCGAAGTATCCGTTGCAACCACGCGCGACCCGGAAAGCTTTACCTCCGCTGCGGCCGCGATCGGCCCCGGGATCATTCCTAAAACACTGGCGCAAGCCCTCAAGGCGGACATCGTCTTTTTGGCTGTCCGTTTCGAGTCGCACCCGGATGTCGCGAAGGCGCTGCCGACCTGGAAGGGAAAGACCATCATCGATATGACCAATGCCTACGGCGTGTCCCCTGAGGAACTGGGAGGAGAGCCTTCTTCCAGGGTCGTCGCGCAGGCCTTCACGGATGGACGACTGGTCAAGGGCTTCAACCATTTGGGCGCCGCCGTCCTTGGCCAGGATCCGGCCGTACAGGGTGGCAGGAGAGTCGTGTTTCTGGCGAGCGACGATGACAGCGCCGCAGCGGAAGTGGGTGCACTTGCGGAAAATCTCGGTTTCGCGCCGATCAAGCTGGGCGGGCTTTCGGAAGGTGGACTGCTTGTGCAGGCGCGCGGAAATAGCTGGGGTCAGCTGATCTTTAAGGACTTGGTCAAGTTCGATTGATGGATCGTGATCGTCAATTTTGATGCGATCTCCCTCGTGGAAAAGGGCAGCCACAGTCTGATTGAAGTGAGGGCGGTGCCGGCTTCAGGTCCTCGCTGACAGGCCCACAACTTATACGATTGGATAAGTGCCAATTGCGCCCTGACAAGGCGCGTTGGCCGCCTTGTTCATCCCCCGCTCTCAGGAAAGATGCACCCGCCATTTCGGACCAGCGCCTTCACTTCCTCGCTCACCTGCATCGGGTTTTGAGTTAATCGAGCAACAAACTCCTCGCGGCGCCGCACGTACGACTTCGAATCATGCTTCGCGCTCCAGAGCACAATGTTGATCACAATTGGAATGAGGTCCAGGCCCTTCTCGGTCAACGTGTAAAAGTCCTTGCGTCTGTCGTCGGGGTTGGGTGCCTTCGAGAGAACGCCTTGCTCCTCCAGAAAGGCAAGTCGGGAAGCAAGGACATTGGTCGCGATTCCCTCTTCCGATTTCAGGAAATCCCCATACGTCTTCTTTCCAACAAAAACGATGTCGCGAATGATCAAGAGCGACCACCGGTCGCCGAAAATCTCCACGCCGTAGTTCACCGCGCAATGGGACCGAAGGTCTTCTTTAAGAGTTTTTTTCATGGCTGGATCTTAGCATCACTTGCATGTCGCAAGTAAAATTCAGTGGGTTGCTTGCTTTTTGCAAGTGAAAAGACCGGCATTGATCCTACGTTGAGTGAGTTCACCGGATCGCACCAGCACGTCTCGTATCACATTGCTTAGAAGGGCCAATAACATGCTCGTTTTCGTTACTGGCGGCACCGGCCACGTCGGTTCGTACGTCATCCCCGACCTCATCGCAGCCGGCCACGAGGTCGTCGCTCTGGCAAGGTCAGACGCGTCCGCGGCAGCGGTGTATGCACTCGGCGCCGAGGTGCGTCGTGGAGATCTTGCCGACCTCGAAGGGCTCAAGGCTGCGGCGGTCGAGTCCGACGGCGTCATCCACCTCGGATACAGGGCCGAACTGCTTCCGTCCGGCGGGATCGCCGCCTTAGTCGAATCGGAACTCGCGACTATCCTCGCGTTCGGCGAGGCGCTGGCGGGCACGGATAAGCCACTGGTCGTTGCAGGCAGTATCGGCACGCCCATGAACGTGGGCAGAGCGGCGCCTATCGGCGCACCGGTCAGTCTGGGCCGCCCGGCGACCGAGGATGATCCCGCTCTACCTGGCGGCCCGATCGATTCAGGCACTCTGTTGGCACGCAATATCGTGGAAACCGCCGTCGTGGGCCTCGCCGAGCGACGTGTTAGATCGTCGGTCGTGCGGATTCCCACTCTCTTACACAGTGCGACCGGTCGCCTGCAGCTGATCATGCTCGCGAAAACAAAGGGTTTCGCCGGCTATCCGGGAGACGGCAAGAACCGGTGGCCCGCCGTGCACGTCCGCGATCTTGCCTCGCTGTTCCGCCTGGCGCTCGAGAAGGGGGCCGCAGGCAAAACCTGGCACGGGATCGGCGACGAGGGAATCCCGTTCCGCGAGATCGCCGAGGCTATAGCCGCTCGCCTGGGAATACCCGCCGTGAGCATCCCCGCGGACGAACTGATGCTGCCGGGCTACTTTGGGTTCCTGGCGGCAGTGGCCACGCTAGACCTCCCCGCGTCGAACGCCATCACCCGCCAGGCTCTTGGCTGGGACCCCGTTCAGCCCGGTCTGATCGAGGACCTGGACAACGGCCATTACTTTCCGCCGACTGACTTGAGCTGACGACGGGGCACTGGATCGCAAATGCGTCCGGCACAGTCCCCTTAGCACCTTTTCCCGCACCCTATCACCCACGAGGAGCACGCATATGCACGTTTTTGTTACCGGCGGCACCGGCCATTCCGGTCCGTACGTCATCTCCGATCTTATCGCCGCCGGCCATGAGGTCACTGCTCTGGCTCGGTCCGACACGGCCGCGGCGCAGGCAGCTGCGCTCGGCGCCAAGGTACGTCGCGGCAATCTCGAGGATCTCGACGGGCTAAAGGAAGCGGCCGCAGCCTCGGACGGCGTCATTCACCTCGCGCATCGGCAGGACCTGATCCCAACCGGCGGGATCAACGCCGTTGCGGCCGCGGAGCTTGAGATCATGCTCGCCTATGGCGAAGCATTGGCCGGAAGCGGAAAGCCGTTGGTCGTGTCTGGAAGCGTCGGCTCGCCCGGGTGGGAGGGCTTGGGCCGGCCGGCCACCGAGGAGGATCCGCCCCTTCCCGGCGGCGATCCGTACAAGAATACCCTGCGGGTTCGGAACATCGTGGAAACCACGGTGATCGGTCTCGCCGAAAAGGGCATACGGTCTTCGATCGTGCGGATCCCTGAGATCATGCACAGCTCCACCGATAACGCCGGCTTCCTTCCGCTGTTGATCGGGCTGGCCAAGGAAAAGGGTGTCGTCGGCTACCCCGGAGAAGGTGCCAACCGTTGGGGGGCCGTGCATGCCCGTGACCTCGCCACCGTGTTTCGCCTGGCGCTGGAAAAAGGCGCGGCGGGCAGAAGCTGGCATGCAATCGCCGACGTGGCTGTCCCGTACCGCCAGATCGCCGAAGCCATTTCCAGCCGGTTGAATCTGCCGGCCGTGTCTATTCCCGCGGACGTGCTGATGCTGCCTGGCTACTTCGGGTTCCTTGCGAATCTGGTCACGCTGGACACCCCGACATCGAACGCCATCACGCGCCGGGTTCTTGGCTGGGAACCGACCCAGCCCGGACTCTTCGCCGATCTTGATAGCGGTCACTACTTTCCGGCCGACTGATGAGGTGACGGCACACCGCCGGGTCGCACTGCGCCCGGCGGGTGGCCAAGCCGTGACGGCGTAACCCGTCCAGAAACGATGGAAAACTACCCGATTTCAAACGGAGACTGCACATGAGCACTATCAGTATCATCGGTTCGGGAGGCATGGCCGCGGCTGTCGGCGGCCGTATCGCCAAGGCCGGACACACCGTCGAGGTTGTCAGTCGCGATCCCGCCAAGGCGCAGGCGCTTGTCGACAAGATCGCATCCGGAGCGATCACAGGGACTTACGGCACCACTCCGGCGGGCGAGATCGTCATTCTCGCCGTACCGTACACCAATGCGGTGGCTGTATTGGCCGACTTTGGGAAAGCGCTCGACGGTAAGGTGATCATCGATATCACCAACCCGGTCGCTCCCGATCTCTCGGGCCTCGTTACCCCCCACGGCAGTTCCGGTGCGCAGGAGATCGCCAAGGGCGCCCCGGCCAGCGCGCATGTCGTCAAGGCGTTCAATACCCTCTTCGGCCATGTACTTGTGAAGGATGAACGCCTCGATGCGTTCATCGCGGCGGACGATGYGGACGCCAAGGCGCGCGTCTCGACCTTCCTCGAGAGTCTCGGGCTGCGTCCGTTGGATGTCGGCGGCCTGCAGATGGCCCAGACGCTCGAGTGGCTCGGTCTGATGATGATCGGCCTGGCTAAAAACGGCGCCGGCACCTGGGACATCGCCATGAAAGTCGATATCGGCTGAATCACCGACACCACGTCCTCACCAGCAGGCCCACAACGTGTCCGGTTAGATCGGACACGATCCTGGGTAAAGGAAATGGAGAGATTTCGATGAGCACACAAGAGAATGTCCAGACTGTGAAGAATTTTTTTGCAGCCATGGGCCGCGGCGATAAGCCAGGTCTGCTGGCGTTGTCTGCCGCAGATATCGAGTGGATCGCCCCCGTGCGGCGCAGGTCATGCGGTCAGCGACTCGAGTTCTTTGATGGTCATTTCCCCCCACAAAAACGTCGGCTCTTGATGGACGTTACTGGACTCTCGTAGAGCAGAACACCGCTGGAGCTCAAGTAAATACTGGCTTGGAAAAATCCAGAGTAAAATTTTGTAAGCTTTCAAGAAGTATGAAAAAGGAGATGGGGTGCCAGGGGTCGAATGTTCGAATCACTCCGTCCCGACCATATAATTCAATGACTTAGGTCAATGTTCACAGCATTGGCCTTTTTCATGTGCGTGACTTTTGCGTGACTTCTCGATTTTTCACGCGTGCTCTGTCCAGGGTTCACGTAGGCATCATCAGCACAAAGGAGGAATGCCATCTCCTGTTTTCACCTATAGCAGCGGCGCCAAGACTTTCAGGCTACCAAACACTCGTATCAGTACAGCCCGTAGAGTCCAGATTGCTTTGGTACACCTTTTTCCCTCCAAGAGGCACAGTACGGTGACATGAGATCTTGGTGAACAGTTTTGGCACTTGCCCTGCGTTAACCGCCGCGCCTGTATCGCCTACGGCTGACTCAACTACGCTTTAAGTGAAGGTTGAAGACTGCCGAACCCGCTCCTGGGAGGGTCCCGTGAACAGTCACTGGTGGCGCCGCCTGCTCTTGGTGATGATGCTGGTCTGGCTACCGACGGTTTCGACGACGGCGTCGGCTGCGGGCAGTGTCGTGATTCTGACCGTCAACGATGCTATTGGTCCGGCCAGCGCCGACTACGTGGAGCGCGGCTTGATACGCGCGGTGACTGAGGGCGCACAGTTGGTGGTCATCAACCTCGACACCCCCGGCGGGCTGGACACTTCGATGCGCTTGATCATCAAGGCGATTCTGGCCAGCCCCCTGCCAGTGGTCAGTTTCGTTGCCCCTAGTGGCGCACGCGCGGCCAGCGCCGGCACCTATATTTTGTATGCCAGCCACATTGCCGCCATGACCCCGGGTACCAACCTGGGCGCCGCTACGCCGGTGCAGATCGGCAGCCTGCCCGGTACCGCACCCGAACCACCTCGCTCACCCACCACTGACAAGAATTCTCCGCCTGAGCTACGGGACACCTTGACTCGAAAACAGATCAACGATGCGGCAGCTTACATCCGTGGTCTTGCGCAATTGCGCGGACGCAATGCCGACTGGGCCGAACAAGCGGTACGTGAATCGCTCAGCTTGTCGGCCGACGAAGCGCTCAAACTCAAGGTGGTCGATTATGTGGCCAATGACGTGGCAGACCTGCTCAAGCAACTGGACGGTAAGAGCCTGAATGTCGCCGGTCAGACGTTGAAGCTGAGTACCGCCGGGGCTGCACTCATCGATCATGCGCCTGATTGGCGCACACAACTGCTGGCGGTGATCACCAACCCCAGCGTGGCATTGCTGCTGATCATGTTCGGGGTCTATGGGTTGATATTCGAATTCATGAGCCCAGGGTCGGCCGTCGGTGGAGTGCTCGGTGGCATCTGCCTGTTGCTGGGGCTGTATGCCCTGCAACTGTTGCCCGTGAATTACGCCGGGGTCGGACTGATTCTGCTAGGGCTCGCCTTCATGATCGCCGAGGCGTTTCTACCGAGTTTCGGTGTAATCGGCTTGGGTGGGGTGGTTGCCTTTGTAGTCGGCGCAGTGATTTTGATTGACACCGATGTGCCGGGTTTCGGCATTCCGTTGGCGCTGATCATCGGCATGGCACTGATCAGCGCCCTGTTGCTGATGACTCTGGTCGGTATGGCGCTCAAGGCACGACGCCGTGCCCTGGTCAGCGGCGATGCGGGCCTGGTCGGCAGCCTGGCCACAGTGACGGGACTGCTGCCGGATCTGCCGATGAGCGGCTGGGTGCAACTGCAGGGCGAAAAATGGCAAGTGCGCAGCCGCTCGCCCCTGCACCTGGGCCAACAGGTCCGGGTGGTGGCGCGCACGGGTTTGATGCTGGAGGTCATTGCATTGGATGAAACGCCACCGCGAGGAGGTTGATCATGTTCGTCGAATTGGGTTTTGGCGCACTGCTAACCCTGCTCCTTGTGTTGGTGTTCTCAGCCTTGCGGATTCTGCGTGAATACGAGCGCGAGGGCGGGGATTACCAGGCTGTCGGTGATTACGGCGAAGCAAGAGACGTTGAAGTCTCTCGAGTTTTTACATAATAGGGGAGCGTATGGTCCGTCTCCCGGCGGAGAAGAGAAACAAGTCGGTACTGGTTAGATCGTTTATTTCTTTCAGTTATGTAAAAAGATTTAAGTTGCATATCCAAAGCCGATGAAACGGCGTGATGGCTTTAAAGAAATCTGCAATAGCAATTAAACGGCTGCTATAGCAGTCGTAACTCCCCCTGGTACTTCATTAATCTGGCTCCGGCGTCCATTTTTGCTGCTGGATCACCCTCTTGCCGGCCATCCGCCAATCCTTAGAATCCACGCCATCAACTTCGTCCAACTCTCAAATCCTCCGGGGAACAACACCATGATGAACGCCATGCAGATGCCAATGCCAATGAACACCAACATGCCGATGATGGGCATGCCGATGATGATGGCGACCATGACTTGCGACATGATGGACGATGGCATGATGTGCAGGATGATGCCGGCCGCCGGCATGGACATGGCGATGTTCAAGAACAGCGCCGAAATGATGCAGATGATGATGAACTGCGGCATGCCGATGATGATGCATTGCGGCAACATGAGCATGATGGGCATGTCCCCGGCGAGCATGGCCATGCCGATGATGAACATGATGATGCCAATGCCGATGATGGGCATGCCGATGCCATCGATGAAGTGCGTGATGGAATGCACCATGATGGATGACTGCATGATGTGCAAAATCATGCCGATGGCAGGCATGAACATGGACATGATGAAAAGCTGCTGCGCCCTGATGATGAAAATGATGAACGACTGCAGCATGCCGATGATGATGAGCTGCAATGGCATGCCGCTGATGTGCTGCACCTGCTGATCCTTGGCATCAGACGTTAAAAAGCCCGGCAGGGTTAACCCTGCCGGGCTTTTTAATGTCCGCTTTTCAGTCCAGGCGTTCGGGGTAAGTCACCACAAGATAGGCCACCGCCTCACTGTCGGCCGGGTTGCGGTAGCGGTGGGGCTGGTCCGCATAGAACAGGATCGAGTCGCCGGTGGAGAGCAGGTAGCGCTTGTCGTTGACGCTGATCTCCAGCACACCCTGAGCCACCACCAGGTTTTCCTGCACTCCGGGGCCATGTCCTTCGGACTGATCCTCTCCCAACGGGCTCAGGCGCAGTTCGTAAAACTCCGATTGGCGCGCCACGTCGAACGGAAACAGCGCGCGGCTGACAAAGGCGCCGCTGGCACTGACCAGACGTTTGCTCTGGCTGGCCGACAGCATCGCCACCCCTTCGAAGGCCCGATGCTCCAGAAAGGCGGCCACCGACACCTTCAAGCCCTTGGCGATTTTGCACAGCACCTTGATGGACGGCACGCTGCGCCCGGACTCGATCTGCGCCAGCATCGCCCGGCTCACACCACACTGCCGGGCCAGGGCGTCAAGGGAAAGATGACGCTTGCTGCGCAGGCGTTGCAAGTTCTGTGCGACCCGTCCGCAGATCGGGTCTTCTTCCAATGGTTCCAGGTTGTTCAAATCCAGCACCGGTTCGTCGGCGCTCGCCAGAAAGCGCGAGGGTTCTTGCGCATTCACGCGTGACGCGTCTCGCTGGCTTTAGCGGCTTGCACCCACTGAGCGGCCTGCAAACCTGCATTGCGTGCGTACATTTCCCACATGGCCCGCGCCCGTTGCTGAGCCTGTTTGCGTTTGCGGTAGCTGACGAAGTCGATGACGTTGGCTGTCGGATTCATGGGGCACTTCCCTGTGGTGGTAAATGACGGGATGAACTGAGCGTACCCGGATAGTCATATAACTATAAATACTGTTTTTGTATTTATTAATTCTTTTTAGTTATTTTAAGCTCAGGCAATTGGACCGAGGTCTGACCCAGGGGAAGGAACGGAGCAGCTTAAGCTAATTCCAAAAAGATATTTGTTTGTGCTTTTTAAGATCCATTAGCTTTATAGAACTCAGAAAGTATGCCGGGAGCTCCTGTGACTATCATTCCATCCTCTTTTGCGACTGCCCGGCCCGAGTCTGCTCAACGACTTGCGAAACCCTCCGACGATCAAGCCAATGAGGATGATGTGGTCCTTGAGCTGCGAAACGTCACCAAAGCCTATCTGCGAAAAAAAGGTTCTTCTGCACCACCGGCAGTGAGCAATGTCAGCTTGAAGGTGCGTCGGGGCGAGGTCTTGTGCTTGATGGGGACGTCTGGAAGCGGCAAGTCGACGTTGTTGCGTCACATCAACCGCTTGATCGAACCCACGAGTGGTGAAGTCTTGATCGAGGGTCAAGCGATCAGCGGGTTGAGCCACAAGGCTTTACGTGATTTGAGGTCGCGACGCATCGGTATGGTGTTTCAGCATTTTGGTTTGTTACCTCACCGCACAGTGCTGGATAACGTCGCGCTTGCGCTGGAGTTGCGGGGCGAACGTGAGTCGATTCGTCACGCGGCAGCCTCCCTGCAGTTGCAGGCGGTAGGGCTGGAAGGTTGGGGCGAGCATTATCCGCATGAGCTCTCCGGCGGCATGCAGCAACGTGTCGGCCTGGCACGGGCCTTGGTGACGGAGCCTGAAATTCTGCTGATGGACGAGCCTTTCAGTGCTCTGGACCCAACCATCCGCCGAGATCTGCAAAGCCATTTCCTTGCACTGGCCCGCGAGCGCGGCATCAGCACCTTGATAGTCACGCATGATCCGGCCGAAGCCATACGCCTGGCAGACCGAATAGCTGTGCTGCGCCATGGCCGTCTGGTGCAGTTGGGCACTCCAGAACAGTTGCTTGAACATCCCGCTGACGCCGAAGTCGCGGACTTCTTTCGGGATTGCACATCCACACGATCCCCTCTGTACAGCGTGGACAGCGTTAGCTTCAAGGCTCCAGAAAGTGAACTGCGCGAGCATTCCGCTACCCCTGGCTTGCGTGGGTGGCAAGCTCTTTTGCTGGGGCCGGCGGCCCTGGGGGCGCGGGCCAAGGGCGGATTGTTCTGGCTTACGTTTGCCAGCGAACTCGCGGCATTGGCCGTCCTGGGTCAAGGCATTGCCAGTACATCGTTGTTTGCGGTGCTGGCGGCAGTCGTCGTGTTCGCTGCCAGCCGCTTCACTGCGTTCTCGCTGAGCCGCGCGCCCGTGCGACGAAACGCATCGGGTTGGGTTCTGCCGTTGGTGGTACTGCTGGTCAGTCAGGCCTTGGTGGTCTGGCGAGTCATTACGCCTGACACGACGAATGCAGTGCTGCAGTTCCCGGCCAATCGCCAGGCGCTACTGCTGGCAGCGCAGAGCATTGACGAATTTATCGGCTGGTCTCAGGTCACGTTCGAGGGGGCATTTATCGGCGTGATCGTTGTCGTTCGCACCGTCATCGAAGGGATTGAAAACCTGCTGGGCTGGCTGCCCTGGACGGTGTCGGCGCTGGCGCTGGTGTTGCTGGCCTGGCGTTCGGCTGGCGTCGCGTTGGCGCTGACCAGCAGCGCGGCGTTGTTGTACATCGGCCTGTTCGGCTTCTGGGAGCGAACCATCGCTACGCTGGCGCTGGTCGGTTCGTCGGTACTGATTGCTCTGGTCATCGGTGTACCCACCGGCATTGTGCTGGCGAAGCGGCCGCTGGTACGACGGCTGCTCACACCTTTGCTGGATGTCATGCAGACGCTGCCAACCTTTGTCTATCTGATTCCTGCCGTGGCGTTCTTCTCGGTGGGCAAGACCCCGGCCGTGATCGCGACGGTGATTTTCGCGCTGGCGCCGATGATCCGTTTGACCTCGTTGGGTATTCAGGAAGTACCGAAGGACGCTGTCGAGGCTGCCGTCGCGCACGGCGCCAGTTCTTGGCAAACCCTGATCAAGGTGCAGTTGCCGCTCGCTCGCCGTTCGCTGTTGCTGGGAATTAACCAGACGATCGTCATGAGCCTGTCGATGGTGGTTGTGGCCGCGCTGATCGGCGCCGGCGGACTGGGTTATGACGTGATGACAGCACTGCGCAATATCAAGGGTGGCGAGGGTGTGCTCGCCGGCGTGGCGATTGTCCTGTGCGCGCTGATCCCTGACCGAATCATTCAATCGAGCTTGCGCAAGCAAGATCACCTGCACAACTGACGTGAGACTTATCATGAAGACACACTTATCGCGCACTGTGGGCGCAGCCGCGCTGCTGGCCTCCCTGATTCTCCCGGCAACCGTGTTGGCCAAGGAAAAGATCGTCATTGGCGAGCAGAACTGGACAGGTGCAATCGCCATTCAGAACATCCTCGCAGAGGTGATCAAAACCCGACTGGACGGCGATGTTTCGTACCTGGCCGGGGATGTCGCGGTGCTGCTCAGTGCCGCCGCGAAAGGCGACGGCTCGGTCGATGTGTTGACCGACATCTGGCTGCCCAATCAGTCGGCTGCCTGGAACAAGTACGTCACGGGTGGCTCCCGTTCACTGGTGCCAAACGTCAAGCCTTATGCGGGCGAACAAGGGTTCTATATCCCCGGGTATTTGCAGGACAAATACGGCGTTAAATCCATCTACGACCTGAAAAAGCCCGAAGTGGCCAAGCTGTTTGAGCCACTGGGCGGCGGCAAGGCTGAGTTGCTGGTGGGGCCGGCCGGCTGGGAGTCGACTTACATTGGCCAGATCAAGGCCAAGGATTACGGGTTTGCCGATAAGTTCGAGTCGGTGTCCACGGAAGCTTCCGTGACCTATGCCAAGCTGGCCTCGGCCTACAAGGCGCAACGTGGCGTGGTGTTTTATGCCTACACCCCGGACTGGATCTTCTCGGCCTATGACCTGCGTCGCCTCGAAGAGCCCGCATTCGACGGCTACGCCCAGGACAACAAAAAAGGTGACCCGCTCTACAAGGTCGATGGCTGCTGGAAATTCATCAGCCCGACGGTCGATCCCGACTGGCTGAACAAAAGTCAGATTACCTGTGCCTTCCCGGATGCCAGGGTTCATGTCCTGGCGTCCGCAGCCTTGCAGACACGCGCCCCGAAAATTGCCGAGTTCCTGAAGAATGTCGCCATCGACCCGGCGCAGCTCAATGAGCTGATCCTGAAGATCGAAAAGGAAAAACTGCCGGCTGACGTCGCGGCCAAAGAGTGGGTTCAGGCGAACACCGCCAAGGTTGATCAATGGCTGTCCGCGTCGGCGCCTAAGGTGAGTGCAAGCCAATGAGTCAATCTTCTTTGCGTTTACTCGATGGCGGTATGGGGCGCGAGCTGAAACGTATCGGGGCGCCGTTTCGTCAGCCTGAATGGTCAGCGCTCGCACTGATCGAGGCGCCCGGGTTTGTGCTTCGGGCGCATAGGGCGTTCGTGGATGCCGGTGCCCGGATAATCACCACCAACAGCTACGCGGTTGTGCCTTTTCATATAGGTGAAGAGCGCTTTGCCGCGCAGGGGCGAGTGCTGGCTGAGCGGGCTGGGCGGCTCGCTCGTCAGGCGGCGTCCGAGAGTGCCGAGCCGGTGACCGTGGCCGGCTCGTTACCGCCGGCTCTCGGATCCTATCGGCCGGACCTGTTCGATCATCAACGTTCTGTCACGATCCATCGAGAGCTTATTGCCGGGTTGCGGGCGCATGTCGATGTCTGGTTAGCGGAAACTCAGAGTTCTACGGCTGAAGTCAGGGCGGTAGCAGAGGCGCTGGGCACCGAGCTCAAACCGTTGTGGGTGTCGTTTACGCTTCTGGATGAGGTCAATGAGTCACCGCAACTGCGTTCCACTGAGCCAGTCGGCGAGGCGGTACGCGTGGCGGCCGAGTTGGGTGCGAGAGTCGTGCTGTTCAATTGCAGTCAGCCGGAAGTCATGGCAGCGGCTCTGGCCGAAGCCCGGGATGTTCTTGATAGCCTCGACCAGAGCATTGAGCTAGGGGTTTACGCCAACGCATTTCCTCCCGTCAGCACAGAGGCCAAAGCCAACAGTACATTGCTGGAGATTCGTAGCGATCTGGATCCCGAGTCATATTTGCGTTGGTCCAGATCCTGGGTAGCGGCTGGCGCCAGTATTGTTGGAGGATGCTGTGGAATCGGCCCAGAGCACATCGCGCAGTTGCACCTGCACTTGTTGGCGGACAGTGGGGTCGCTGGAACATGAGCGATCTTCAACAGGAAACACAGGTTGAGCAGGCGACTTTTGGTGCCGGCTGTTTTTGGGGCGCTGAGGCGCCATTCAGAACATTGCCGGGCGTGCTCGGAGCTGATGGCGATGGCGATGGCGCTTTCATGGCAACTCCCTTCAAGCGTTCTGCGTTGACAGTGTTGGCGACCTCCCTGGCTGCGGCGAGTATGTTACTGAGCTCCGGCGTTCACGCCGAAGGCAAGATCAGCATTGCCCAGCAATTTGGTATCGGTTACCTGATATTGGATGTGGTACGGGATCAGCAGCTCATCGAGAAACATGGCAAGGGGCAGGGCCTCGATATCAAGGTCGACTGGAACAGCATCTCCGGTGCCACGGCGATGAACGAGGCACTGTTGGCCGGCGCGCTGGATGTGGTGTCAGCCGGCGTGCCGCCGATGCTCACGATCTGGGACCGGACAAAAGGCAAGCAGAACGTCAAGGCCATTGCCTCGCTGGGCTCGATGCCCAATTACCTGCTGACGAATAAACCGAATGTGAAGAGCCTCAAGGACTTCACCGAGAAAGATCGCATTGCCGTACCGGCGGCGGGGGTCGGTTTCCAGTCGCGCACGCTGCAGATCGAAACGGCCAAACAGTTCGGCAAAGACAATTTCAAGAAGTTTGACGATATCTCGATCAGCCTTGCGCACCCGGATGCTACAGCGGCGCTGATCGCTGGCGGTTCAGAGATCAATTCACATTTTTCCAGTCCGCCGTTCCAGTACCAGGAACTGCAGAATCCCAACGTGCACAAGGTACTGAGCTCCTACGACGTACTCGGCGGGCAGGCCACGTTTAACGTGCTGTACACCACTGAAAAATTCCACGACGAAAACCCGAAAACCTACAAGGCGTTCTACGACGCGCTGGCCGAGGCCGAGAAAATAATCAAGGCTGACAAGTCCGCGGCAGCCCAGATCTATATCCGGGTGGAGCAGTCGAAGCTGGCCTTGCCGCTGGTTGAGAAAATCGTCGCCGACCCCGAAATCGACTTTACCGTCGTGCCACAGCGCACCTTCATCTATGCCGAAAAATTGCAGGAGTTAGGCGTACTGAAAAACAAGGCGGCCAGCTGGAAGGACTACTTCTTTGAAGAAGCCCACGGCGGTGCGGGCAGCTGAACCGGGGCATCAGTGCCCTTGACTGCTTTTGATCAACTCATACGCCCGACGCACTAGCGGGTTTACGGTGTTCGGGCGAATCCACAAGTGATAGGTCACGTCTGGCAGTCGCGGCAATCCGTCATTTTCACCCAGTACGCGCATGTCCGGGCCGAGCATTTCCATACTTCTGGGGGTGACGCCCAGTCCCGCACGCGTCGCCGCTTTGATGCCGATCAGGTTCGATGCCAGGTAAGCCTGGCGCCAGGGAATGTTGGCGCGCTCCAGGGCCTCCAGCGCGTAGCGGCGATAGATACTCGGTTCCTCGACGAGAATCAGTGGCAAGGGTTCGCCCGGAGTATGGATGTACTGGGCCGAGCAAATCCACCACACCGGCGAGGTGCGCAAGGCAAAACCTTCAAGGCTGGAGTCTTCTCGGGTGGAAATCACCATGTCGACTTTGCCCCGGTGCAGGTCGTCCATCAGAAACGGGCTACGACCCACATCAATCTCCAGACGTAAGCGCGGTGCCGATCGCGCGATGTGGCTAAGCATGGGCGGCAGGATGGTGTCGGCGATGTCGTGGGGCGAACCGATGCGCAGCACGCCGCTCAGGCTGCTTTCGCGCAATGAGTTCAGCGCGTCGTCGTTGAGCGAAAGCATCTGCCGGGCATGCCGTAACAACTGCTGTCCGGCTTCCGTAAGGTGCTTTTGCCGCCCGCGTTTTTCGAACAGGCTCACGCCCACCTGTTGCTCCAGGCGTTGCATGTGCTGGGTGACCGACGACTGAGTGCGGGCCATTCGTGCACCGGCCTCGGCAAAACTGTGGTGATCGACCACGGCAATGAAGGTGCGCAGTAATTCGAGATCGAGGGTCGACATGGCGGCTGCTTTTATATCAAGGGCGCGAACATAAACATTACATATATTTATGTGTTAGGAGAAATTGATTTTTCTGTAAGCAGGTATAGGTCAATAAACGTTGGCTTATAAGCGTTCTTCTAAAAAATGACAGCGCCTGAGCTATAACGATATTAGATATTTGTATTTCCGTTACCTTGGCGCAGTACGCAGGATGCCCACTCATCAGATCGGGGTTACGCCGATCATCCATGAGGGGAAATCCATGTTGTTTGAGCGCACGCTTGTAAAACGATTATTGCCTGCGATGTTGGGTGCCTTGATTTCGCTGGCTGCCAGCACCGCTGCCCAAGCCGATGCGACGCTGGACAAAATCGAGCAGCGTCATGTGCTGGTGGTCGGCGTGCTGCTGTCGGGTGGCCCCTTTGGCGGGATCGATCCAGCCACGCAAAAACCGCGAGGCCTGAACGTTGAGCTCGCTCAGGAGTTGGGTCGGCAGTTGGGTGCTGAAGTCGAACTGGTGCCGGTGTTGCCGGCCAACCGTGTGCAGTTTCTGCAGCAGGGCAAAGTCGATTTGCTGATTGCCAACATGGAATGGACGGCGGAACGCGGCGAAATTCTCGGTTTTGTGCCGACGCCGTTTTACCGGGTCGGCGGCACCGCCGCAGTCCTCAAGGACAGCAAGATCGCACGTTGGGAAGACCTCAAAGGACAACCGGTCTGCACCTCGCAAGGCAGCAGCTACGTCAAACCGCTCACCGAGTTGGGTGTCGAGATCAAGGCCTTCAAGAGCTCGTCCGAATCCTTGCTGGCACTGCGCGGCAACAACTGCGTCGCGGCGGTGCACGACGCCACGCTGGTCAACCCGTTGATCGCCGACAGTCCCGAATGGAAGGACTACCGGGCGATCACCCCGGAACTGAACCCGGCGCCTTCAGTGATCTGGACCCGTCGCGGAGAGAGCGATACCCAGGCGAAGCTCGACCCGATCGTCAAGGAGCTGCACCGCAGCGGCTGGTTGATCGAGGCCCAGACCCGCAACCGCATCACGCCTGCATCGCCGGCGCTGGTCGAGCTGCAAAAGAAGTTTCAGGCCAACGGCGTCTGATTCATCTCATCGTCTTCAATACGCCGCCGCATTGCGCGACGGCCGTTCAAGGTAGTCGCGCATGAATCGTCTTTTTTCCGCTAAAACCCTGTCCTCGCTGTGCCTGGCCGGCGCTGTCGCATTGGCTGCAAGCCTGGCCCGGGCCGATGCCACGCTGGACAAGATCGAGCAGCGTCACGCCATCACTGTCGGGGTGATTCTCAGCGGCCCGCCATTCGGCACCATCGACCCGAAGACCGGTGAACACCTGGGCTACAACGTCGAGCTCGCCAAGGGCGTGGCCAAGGCCTTGGGCGTCGAGGCCAACACCGTCTCGGTGCTGGCGCCGAACCGTGTGCAGTTCCTGCAGCAGGGCAAGGTCGACATCCTGATCGCCAACATGCAGTTCACCGAAGAACGCGGCGAGATTCTCGATTACGTGCCCACGCCATACGAGGAAGTAGGCGGCGCGGCGTTGATTCGCAAAGGCTCGGGCATTGCCCAGTGGGCCGACCTCAAGGGCAAACCGGTGTGCGTGTCCCAGGGCAGCAACTTCATCAAGCCGCTGCAGGAAACCTACGGCGCCGAGATCAAGGCATTCCGCAGCCAGTCCGAATCGTTGTTGTCCCTGCGCGGCAACGGTTGCGTGGCGGCGGTGCATGTCAGCCCGACCATGCATGCGTTGTTGAGCGATGCCGAATGGGCGGGTTACGAGATCCCGTTGCCGGGTGACTTGATCCCGTCGAACTCGGTGATCTGGTTGCGCAAGGGTGAGCAGGATACCCAGGCGAAACTGGACGCCATCGTGCGCGATTGGCACCGCAGCGGCTGGCTGATCGAGCTCGGCGAACGCACGGACATGGCACCGTCTCAGGCGCTGCGTGACTTGCACGAAAAATATCGCAACGCCGCGCCGCTGGCGGTGCTTCCGTGAGTCTGTTCGCAGACTTGCAGCAACTGCTCGGCGCGAGCCATGTGCAGAGCAGCGAAGAGGCCGCGCCGTACCTGACTGACAAACAGGGACGTTACGTTGGCCAGGTCGTTGCCGCCGTGCACCCGGCCAACACCGAAGAAGTTGCGGCCGTGGTCCGCGCCTGTGTGGCCGCCGATACGCCGGTGGTGGTGCAGGGCGGTAATACCGGGCTGATGGGCGGCGCCACGCCGGACGCCAGCGGTCGTGCGGTGTTGCTGTTGCTGGATCGCCTGAACCGGGTGCGCGCTGTGGACACCGACAACGACACGTTGACCGTCGAAGCCGGCTGCATTCTGCAAAACGTGCAGGACGTCGCCCGCAACGCCGGTCGCCTGTTTCCCCTCAGTCTGGGCGCCGAAGGCAGTTGCACCATTGGCGGCAATCTCGGCACCAATGCCGGTGGTACCGCCGTATTGCGCTACGGCAATACCCGCGAGCTGACGCTGGGGCTGGAAGTGGTAACCGCCCAGGGCGAAATCTGGAACGGCCTGCGCGGTCTGCGCAAGGACAACACCGGCTACGATCTGCGTGACCTGTACATCGGCAGTGAAGGCACCCTCGGTATTATCACTGCCGCCACGCTGAAACTGTTCCCGCTGCCCAAGGCTCAGGCTACGGCGTTATTGGCCTTTGATTCGCTGGCGCAAGCGGTGCAATTCCTGTCCCATGCCCGTGCCGGGTTTGGAGCCAGCCTCACGGCTTTCGAACTGCTCAGTGCCGACTGCCTGGCCTTGTTGCACGAACAATTTCCCGAAGGTCCGCAACCTTTCCTCGGTGTCAGTCAGCCTTGGTTCGCGTTGCTGGAACTCTCGGATAACCACAGCGAAACTCACGCCCGCGAAGCCTTTGAAGCGGTGCTTGGCGATGCGTTCGAAAAGGACTTGCTGGCCAATGCGCTGATCGCCGAAAGCCTCGCGCAAAGCGACGCGCTGTGGCTGTTGCGCGAAAACATGAGCGAGGCGCAGAAGCGCGCCGGTCGCAACATGAAGCACGATATCTCGGTGCCGATTTCCCAGGTCGTGGCGTTCGTCAGCCACACCGATGCGCTGTTGCAGGCGCACTTTCCCGGTGTTCGCCATTTCACCTTCGGCCATCTGGGCGACGGCAACCTGCATTACAACGTCGCTCATCCGCTGGATTCGACGGTGGATGCGCACATGGCGAATTACGCGGCACTCAGTCTTCTGGTGCACGACAGTGCCCATGCCCGCGGTGGTTCCATCAGCGCTGAACACGGCATCGGCCAACGCAAGCTGGGCCTGCTGGGGCGCTACAAAAGCGCGGTGGAGCTGGATCTGATGCGGCGTATCAAACAAGCCATGGACCCGAAGAATCTGCTCAATCCGGGCAAGGTCGTGGAGGTAAGTCAGTCATGACGCTCAGACTTTCCAAGCGTGTGCAGCGCGTCTCCCTGTCGGCCAATGCCGCCGCCAAATCCCGCGCTACCGAATTGCGTGAGGCCGGTCACGACATCCTCGACCTGACCACCGGCGAGCCGGATTTCGACACGCCTGAACACATCAAGCAGGCGGCGTATTCCGCGATCGCCGCCGGTGCCACCAAGTACACGCCGACGCCTGGGGTGAAAGCCTTGCGGCTCGCCGTGCAGCGCAAACTCCAGCGGGAAAACCGCCTGGACTATTCGCTGCCCTCCATCGTGATTGCCAACGGCGCCAAGCAGGTCATCTTCAACGCGTTCGCCGCGACCCTCGACGATGGCGATGAAGTGCTGGTGCCCACGCCTTACTGGCCATCGTTCCCGGACAGCGTACGGTTCAACGGTGGCGAACCGGTGTTCATCGAATGCGGGCTTGAGCAGGGCTGCAAGCTCACGGCACACCAGCTTGAACAACACATCGGCGAGCGCACGCGCTGGCTGATCCTCAACGGTCCCGGCAATCCCAGTGGTGCGGTGTACAGCGCGGTGGAGTTGCAGGCGCTGGCCGAGGTGCTGCGCCGTCATCCGCAGGTGTTGATTCTGCTGGATGAGCTCTACGAGCACATTCGTTTCGACGGTCAGCCGGCGCAGAACCTGCTCAATGTCGCACCGGATCTGCAGGAGCGTTGCCTGCTGGTGGGCGGTGTGTCGAAGACGTATGCCATGACCGGCTGGCGCATCGGTTTTGGCGCAGGGCCACAGGTGCTGACCAGTGCGATGGCTGTGGTGCAATCGCAATCCACTTCCGGGGCGTCCTCGGTGGGCCAGGCCGCCGCGTTGGCGGCCTTCGAAGGCGGGCTGGATTTCCTGCCCGAGCAGGTCGTGGCCTATCAGCAGCGTCGGGATCTGTTGGTGAGCGCCTTGCGCGCTGTCGACGGTCTTGAAGTGCTTGAGCCGCAGGGCGGCTTCTTCGTGTTTGTCCGTTGTGCCGGTTTGCTGGGGCGTTATCGCCCCGACGGCAACCGCTTGAACAGCGACGCTGACGTCGTCGCCTATTTGCTGGAAGAGGGCGTGGCCGGTGTGGCGGGCAGTGCGTATGGCTTGTCGCCGTGGTTTCGCCTGTCCATCGCCACCGCGACCGACAGCGTCGCTGAAGCCGGGCGCCGCATCGCTCGGGCCTGCGCGCAACTGCGGGGGACGGCATGAGTCACTGGCTGGATCTTTTCGTCCACTGGACCGCCGGTTTCGGTCTGAACTACAGCTTTCTGCTGGACGCCTATCAGCGCGCAAGCCTGGTGCAAGGCGCGCTGACCACGGTGTGGTTGTGCCTGTTCACCATCGTTGGCAGTTTGCTCGCCGGTGTCGGCTTGGCGGCGATGCTGACGTCGGGAAAACCCTGGCTGGCGAAACCGGCGCGGGTCTTCGTCGAAGTCACTCGCAACACGCCGACGCTGGTGCAGCTGTATTGCGCGTTCCTGGTGTTGAACATGCTGCTGACCCAGGCGGTCGGCGCGGCGAACCCGCTGACGCCGTTCGCCTGGGTGGTGATCGTGATCTCGCTGCACAAGGGCGCGTTCCATGCCGAAGCCTTGCGCGCCGGCATCGAAGCGGTGCCGACCGTGACACTGGAAGCCGCCAGTTCCCTTGCGTTCAGCAGCCGCCAATTGCTGTGGAATGTGCAACTGCCGCTGGCGGTGCGCTTCGCCTTGCCGTCGCTGATCAACAACCTGATCGACCTGGTGAAGATGACCGCCGTGGCCTCGGCGATTGCCGTCGGCGACATCACCTACGCGTCGATCATGATCTGGACCCAGAGCGATAACGTGCTGGAGCTGATGATCCTGATCCTGAGCTTTTTCGGTCTTCTGAGTTTTATCGTCAATTGTGTGGGGCGCTACCTGGAAGCGCACTTGAGGATGCCCGGTTATGGCCATTGAATCGTCCGTCACCGCGCCGGTGGCCTGGTCGCGTCGGCATGTCGGCAAGCTGTTGCTGTTGCTCGGCACCGTGCTCTGGCTGCTATGGTTCGCCCCGCAAAGCCTGGTGCTCAACGCCTTGCTGCAATGGTCGCCGGCACTGGTTGCGGGCTTTGGCCAGAACATTCTGATCAGCCTGGTCGCCATCGCGCTGGGTTCGGTGCTGGGGTTACTGGTGGGGGCGCTGGCATTGTCGCCATTGCGCTTGCTGCGTTTGCCGGCGCGGATCTGGGTGCAGATTTTCCGCAATGCGCCGTGGCTGGTGCTGATCTATTTCACCACCTATGTGTTCCCGTTCGAGGTCAGGATCGGCAGCACCTATGTCTCGTTCCCCGACTGGGCCAAGGTCACCCTCGGGCTAGCGCTACCGGCGAGTGCCAACGTCGCGGAAATTTTCCGTGGTGCCATTGCCTCGATCCCCAGCACCCAATGGGAAGCCGCACGTTCCCTGGCGTTTACCCGCGGACAGATTTTCCGCTCGATCATCTTGCCGCAGTGCTTCAAACGCATGTTGCCGCCGTGGATGAACCTCTACGCCGTGATCACCATGGGCACGGCGCTGGCCTCGCTGGTGGGCGTGCATGACGTGATCGACACCGCGCAGATCGCCAGCAACACCGTGAACATGACCGGCTTCACCGTGGTGATTTACCTGAGCCTGCTGGTGTTGTTCTTCGCTTATTGCTACCCGATTTCCCGTCTCACCCAACGCCTGGAGCGACGTTATGCCTTCTACTGAAACCGTCGCCGAGCCTCTGGTCAGCCTGCGCGATCTGCACCTGTCGTTCGCCAGCAATCCGGTACTCAAAGGCATCGACCTTGATGTGCACCGTGGACAGGCGGTGTCGATCATCGGCCCGTCCGGTTCCGGCAAGTCGACGATTCTGCGTTGCATCACCGGGTTGTTGCAGCCGCAGCGCGGCACTATCCGCGTCGGCGCCACCGAGGTGCATAACCTGGCGCAGGAAGCCCAGCGCATCGAGTTGCGCAAGCGCGTGGGGTTTGTGTTCCAGCAGTACAACCTGTTCCCGCATTTGTCGGTGCTCGAAAATCTGGCGATTGCGCCGCGCAAGGTGTTGGGGCGCAGCCGCGCCGATGCCGAAAAAGACGGGCGTGCCTTGCTGGCGAAAGTGCGCATGGAGCACAAGGCCGATGCCTATCCGGGGCAACTGTCCGGCGGCCAGCAACAGCGCGTGGCGATTGCCCGGGCGCTGGCGATGCGCCCGGAACTGATCCTGTTCGATGAAGTGACCTCGGCCCTTGACCCGGAAACCGTCGGCGAGGTGCTGACGGTGATTCGCGAGCTGACCGAAGAGGGCATGACCTGCGTTCTGGTCACCCACGAAATGCGCTTCGCCGAAGAGATCAGCGACATCGTCTACTTCACCGAAAACGGCGTGATCGTCGAACACGGCAGCGCCGCACAGATTTTTCAGCACCCGACCAGTGAGCGCACCCAGGAATTCCTGCGTCATGCCTTGGGTGATCCGGGGCGCCGTCCCGCCGTTGCCAACGATCCGTATCTGCTGACCAACCTGGGTCGCTACAGCCTGTCCGTCTAACACCGAGGAGCCTGTTCATGAGTACCGAAAACCGTGCCGCCGTCATCGAGGATTTCCTGAAGAAAATCCGCGTCATCAATCAACGGGGCGTCGACCGCGCCGCGCTGGTGGAAATCGTTGTTCTGCTCGAAGCACTGGCCGAGCGTCGTGATCTGTTCAATTTCGACGCCTTCCCGGCACCGGTGCCGGGGCAGGGCAGCACCGCGTTTCGCTACCGTCTGAATGACGACGGCGACACGCCGACGCTGTACCTGAACTCGTTGTTGCCGGGTAAAAGCACAATCGCGCACAACCACGAAACCTGGGCAATCATCAGCGCCGTCGAAGGCCAGGAAATCAACTACGTGTACGGCCGTGACGACGAAGGTTGCGAACCCGGTTTCACCACCTTGCATCTGCAAAAAGAAGTGATCGTGCAACCCGGCACCTCGATCTCGTTTCTCGGCGAAGATCTGCACGGGATTCGCGTCGAAGGCGAGCAGGCGACCCTGCATTTCCACCTGTACGGCCTGCCGCTGGAATCCCTCAATGGCCGTTACGGCGTCGAGGCTGACGGACGCATTCTCAATTACAACGCCTCGCAAATGGCGCCGTCGATCAAGGCTTACGCATGATCGATCGCGCTTCAATAATTTCTTTTTCAAGCGGGACTTCCATGAGCCAGACCGTAACCCCAGCGCAATTGCAGCAGTGGCTGTTCGACGGACAGGAAATCGCCCTGTTTGATGTGCGCGAGCACGGCCAGTATGGCGAGGCCCATCTGTTTTTCGGGGTGAACCTGCCCTATAGCCGACTGGAGCTGAAGGTGCGGCGTCTGGCGCCGAATCCTCAGGTGCGGCTGGTGATCTATGACCAGAATGTCGGCGATGTCGCCGCACGTTCCGCTCAGCGCCTTCAGGCGTTGGGGTATGAGCGCGTGCACGTTCTCGAGGGTGGCGCCGAGGGTTGGCAGGCTGCCGGTTACCGACTGTTTGCCGGTGTGCATGTGCCGTCAAAGGCCTTCGGCGAGTTGGTGGAAGAGGCCAGTCACACGCCGCATGTCACCGCGCAGCAGTTGGCCGATTGGCAAGCCCTTGGCGAACCGTTGGTGGTGCTGGACGGTCGGCCGTTCGATGAGTACCGCAAGATGACCATTCCCGGTTCCGTGTGCTGCCCGAACGGTGAGCTGGGTTATCGCATCCATGACCTGGTGCCGGATGAAACCACGCCGATCGTGGTCAATTGCGCCGGTCGGACCCGCAGTATCATCGGCGCGCAAACGCTGATCAACCTGGGATTGAAGAACCCGATCTACGCCTTGGAGAACGGCACCCAGGGTTGGTACCTGGAAGATTTTCAGCTGGAGCATGGCAGCAGCCGTCGTTATGCCGATGCCGTGTCGGTCGCACCTTTGGCCGCACAGCGTGTGGCCGCCGCCCGACTGGCGGAACGCGCCGGGGTGAAAACCGTTGTGGCCGAGCAAGTCGCGCAGTGGGCCGAAGAGGCCGGGCGCAGTCTGTTTCTGTGCGACGTGCGCACTGCTGAAGAGTTTGCCGCCGGCAGTCTTCCCGGTGCACAACACACGCCGGGCGGGCAGTTGATTCAATCCACCGATCTGTACGTTGGCGTGCGTCAGGCGCGGTTGGTGCTGATCGACAGCGACGGCGTGCGTGCGCCGATTGTCGCCAGTTGGCTGCGTCAGTTGGGGCATGAAGCCTATGTGCTTGAAGGTGGCGTGAGCAGCAGTCTGGCGTTGCCCGCAATCGAGGTTGAAGCTGAAGAGACGTTGCCATTGATCACGCCATTGGCACTGGCCGATGCGTTGAAGGATGACGCGGTCGCGCTGATCGATTTGCGCCCGAGCATGGCCTATCGCAAGGGCCATATTGCCAGCTCGCGCTGGTCGATCCGCTCGCTGTTGGCGACACATGTAGCCGGTGAGAACCGGCCGTTGGTGTTGCTGGCCGATGATCCATTGCTGGCCGCATTCGCGGCGCAGGAGTTGCCCGAAACCCAGCGTGCACAGCTGCGATTGCTGGACGGCGGACTGGCTGCCTGGCGTGCGGCCGGTTTTGTTGTGGAGGAACGTCCAGACACGCCTGCCAATGATCAGTGCATCGATTTCCTGTTCTTCACCCATGATCGCCACTCCGGCAACAAGGAGGCGGCGCGGCAGTACCTGGCCTGGGAAATCGGTTTGCTGGCGCAGATGAACGACGATGAAATCGCCAGTCTTAACCCCCTGCAGTCTCAAACCCGTGACGATGCGCGGGTGCGCACGCGCCTGGTTCATGCGGCGCGTACCGGGCAAGGCGTCGGTGGTCGATCAGTCAACGTGCCGGTCACCCGTTTAAGCACCGTGCTGTTCGATAACCTGGCGCAAATGCGCGACGCCCGTGCGCGCCGTGATAGCGAGCGGGTGCTGAGTTATGGCGCCCGTGGCAACCCGACGGCCTTCGCCCTGGAAGACCTGGTCACCGAGCTGGAAGGGGGTTATCGCACGCGCTTGTTCGGCACTGGCCTGGCAGCGGTTGCGCAGGTGTTTCTGGCGTACCTGCGTCCCGGCGATCATGTGTTGATCACCGATGCGGTATACGCCCCGGTTCGGCGTCTGGCCCGGGATTTTCTTCAGCCTTTCGGCATCCAGGTCAGCTACTTCACCCCGGATGGCAGCGACCTGCAGGCGCAACTGCAAGCCAACACGAAAATGGTCTACACCGAAGTGCCAGGCTCATTGTTGTATGAATTGTGCGATTTGCCGGCCATCGCCGCCCTGTGCAAACCGCGAGGCATCCTGCTGGCCGTCGACAACACCTGGGGCTCGGGTTACCTGTACCGCCCGCTGACCCTCGGCGCGGACATCTCGATCATGGCGCTGACCAAGTACCTGTGCGGCCACAGCGATGTGGTCATGGGCAGCGTCTGCACCCGTGAGGAAACCTGGCAGCCACTGGCGGCCATGAGCGACACCTTTGGCGCCACCGTCAGCCCGGACGATGCTTATCTGGTGCTGCGCGGTGCCCGGACACTGGCAACGCGACTGGAGGTGCACGAGCGCCAGGCGCTGGAAATCGCCCATTGGTTGCAAGCGCAACCGCAGGTGAAACGGGTGTTCCATCCGGCCTTGCCCGACCATCCCGGCCACGCCTTGTGGCAACGGGATTTCAAGGGCAGTAACGGCTTGCTGTCCTTTGAGCTCAACGAAGCGGACGACGCTTATGTCGAGCGCTTCATCGATGCGTTGCAGTTGTTCGGACTGGGCGCTTCCTGGGGCGGTTTCGAAAGCCTGATTACCGTTGCCGATACCCAGGATCGCCAAAGTGCGACGGACCGTTCACTGAGTCCGGTGTTGCGATTGCATATCGGGTTGGAGGATGTCGAGGCATTGATAGAGGATTTGAAGCGCGCGTTTGCTGCCGCAACGTAAGCCCGAAGTGCCTCGGCTGTAGAAAGAACTCGGTGACGTGGCTCGGAGTCAGCCTCTTCTGCGCTTGATACACCCAAAAAACAATTCCAGATTGAGTCTTGGGGAGTGGGCTTCTATCCCTTTAAAACCAGTGACATGTCCGGGTATTTCGCGCACATGAAATCGACGAATGCGCGAACCTTCGGAGCAGCAAGGCGCCTGGAGGTGTGCAAAACCCAGAGCTCGGGTTCTACACCCGATACCGTGCCCCACTGGACCAACTCGCCACGGGCAAGCTGGTTCCATGCGATGGACTGTGGAATGAGGGCTGCACCACCGCCAGCGATAGCAGCATCGCGGATCATCAGTAACGAAGAGAACCGCAGCTTGGGGATGGGCTCCAGAACCAAGTGTCCTCCATCGAGTTTCCAGTGGGTGGGCTGGAAACTCGAAACCACGATGCTGGGAACCGGTCTGATCGCACCGGGCATGGGCTTGGGTATTTCAGGCGCAGCCACAACTACCAGCCGGTCCTTGGCGAAGCAGCGGCCGACCAGACTGCTGTCTGGGCTCGGGTTGATCCGGATGGCGACGTCAAATTGTTCCTCGACCAGGTCGACCAGGCGATCCTCCGCCACGACTTCGATTTCGACCTCCGGGTAGGCGGCACAGAATTCGGCGCCGATGCGGCCCATTGCAAGCTGGGAGAACAGGACTGGGGAGGCGACACGCAAGCGTCCGCGAGGCGTCGATACGCCCTCACGGGCCACCGTCATGGCTTCGGCCACCTCGGCCAACGGGCCTTCTGTTCGAGCCATCAGCATTTCGCCGGCTTCGGTGAGCTTCAGGCCGCGAGCGCTGCGCTCGATCAGCCTCACGCCCAGTTGTTCCTCAAGGTCGGAGATTCGGCGCGATAAGGTGGCTTTGGAGATACCGCTCGCACGGCTTGCCTTTCCCAGCCCCTCATTCGTTGCGACGAGTATGAAATCGATCAGAGCGTTCAGGTTCATTGTGTTCCATTTTTGAAACGAAGTGTCTGTATTTTGGTGTCTCTGCTTTACCTGTGCAACAGCATATCTTCTCGTCATCGGAACTCGATACGAGGAATTGTTATGAGCACCATGCAACGTGCTGTACTGATCCGGGCATACGGCGGCGCTGACGCCGCGCAAGTGACCGAGATCGAAAAGCCAGAACCAGGGCAAGGTCAGGTTCTGGTTCGAGTTCGAGCCGCTGGCGTGAACGGCATCGATTGGAAGGTCCGTGAGGGCCATGTGCGAAATGCTTTCCCGCTTCCACTGCCAATAGTACTCGGCGCCGAAATGGCGGGAGTTGTCGAGGCTGTCGGCCCCGGAGCCTCTCGCTTTCGTGTCGGCGATCGAGTCATGGGCGCGGTGGGAGGGCTGGGCGCGTACGCCGAATTCGTGAGCGTCAGTGAAGCGAGCCTTTCCCTTACGCCTGAAAATCTTGATGACGTCCATGCTGCCGCCATACCCGTAGCAGCCTTGGCGGCCTGGAAGAGTCTTCATCACGCAGGACCGATCCATCCAGGCCAGCGAATCCTTATCCATGGCGCGGCAGGGGCGCTGGGCGCCTATGCCGTGCAGTACGCCAAGCGGGCCGCCGCCGAGGTCTTCGCAACTGCGGGCACGGCTGACCTGGATTATGTGCGCAGCCTCGGCGCGGATCATGTCATCGACTATCAATCCCAACGTTTCGAGGATGTAGTCCGGGACATTGACCTGGTGCTCGATTACGTCGGGGGTGAGGTACTGGATCGCTCGTGGCAGGTGTTGGCGGAAAACGGCGTCATTGTCGGCACGTCATCACCGGACATTCTGGCGCGCACGCCGGTGAATCGCCGAGGCCTCTGGTTCATGAACAAACCCGACCCGGAATTGCTGGAGTCGCTGGCCCAGGAAATCGCCAGCGGCACGCTGCAGTCCAGGATCGGCAAGATCGTTGGCTTCGCCGACATCCCTGAGGCCATCGAACGCAATCGCAGCGTTTCACGGACTGGCAAGGTCGTTGCGGACTTCTCTCGCTGACCCACCTAAGTATCCACTGTAGGAGATTCAAAAATGAGCATTCTCGTTATTGGTGCCACGGGCACCATTGGTTCACTCATCACTCAGGGCCTTGCCGACGCGGGCGCCGAGGTCAAAGCCCTTGTGCGCCAACCTGGTAAGCGGGACTTCCCGGCCGGCGTCACTGAAGTTGTTGCAGACCTCACCGATGTACCGTCGATGCGCCTCGCGCTGTCGTCGGTGCGGACGCTGTTCCTGCTCAACGCCGTTACGCCCGATGAGTTGACGCAAGCCCTCATCACGCTGAACCTTGCACGCGAGGCTGGCATCGAGCGCCTCGTTTACCTGTCGGTGATTCATGCCGACAAGTTCACCAATGTTCCGCACTTCACCGGCAAGCATACGGTTGAACGCATGATCGAAAGCCTCGACATCCCCGCAACTATCCTGCGTCCGGCTTACTTCATGCAAAACGACCGTATGGTCCAACAGACGATTCAGAACTACTCGGTGTACCCGATGCCGATCGGCTCGGCGGGCGTCTCGATGATTGATGCACGCGATATCGCCGATGTCGCCGTTGCCGAGTTGCTGCGACGCGACAAAGCGTCTTCTGCTCTGGATCGCGTAACCCTGGAGTTGGTTGGACCGCAAGCGCTTACCGGTGCGTCCGTGGCGAAGATCTGGAGTTCCGCCCTGGGTCGCGACATTGCCTACGGCAGTGACGATGTGGCGGCCTTCGAAGGACAGCTGGCTTCGTACGGTCCCACCTGGTTGGCCTATGACATGCGCCTGATGATGGCGGGTATCCAGACGTTCGGCATGCATGCGGCTGACGGAACAGTGGACCGGTTAGAGGCCATCATCGGGCACCCGCTGCGCACCTATGAAGACTTCGTTCGCGAAGCCATTGCAGAGGTTTAAACAGCGAGGGCAGTGAGGACGGGGCGTTTGTTTTTGTGTGGGCGACAAACAAAAAATGGCCTTCCAGCCCATTAGCGCCATCAGTTGGCGGCCCCGAGTACGCTAATCGCACGTTTTAGGTTTCAGGCATTCACTGCCAAGGCCATTTCCGCTCTCGCTCCCTCCAGTTGGCGCAGCAGGAATATATGTGGCGCAGGGCATGACGTAGAGCACGTCGGAGTAATCGCCGCTGCCAGAACTGAATTTCATCTGGCAGCCGCACTCGGCCGGCTCACCGTTCACGAACGTTATCTTTTCTTCAGGCATGACTTCGTCCTTGCCGCTATAGCGGCTATGCATTAGAGATGAGAGGGAGGTATCGTCTACCCCGGACAAACAGGCGCTGCGACGCGGTTGTTTGAGCGCTGTCACTCAATACTAAGGATTGATCTTGTGCCGAACTCAGTGACTATCAAGAGAAAGGTATTGTTCGGCGACTGTGATCCGGAGGGGATTGTCTATACACCCAGGTTTTCGTATTTCGTTGTCGAGGCCATTCATGATGCCCTTACAGTCTGGCTTTCCGGTCCCGGATTAAGAACCCTGCTCGGTTTTAATCTACTGCCTCCAGCAAGGGCTTTCTCGCTAGAGTTTCTTCATCCGGTCACTTGGGATGACGAACTTTCCATGAAGGTAAGTGTTTCCAGTATTGGGCTTCACTCGTTCACATTTCTAGTCGAAGGTAATGTAGCGCCAGATGTCATGGCATTTACTTCCAGTCTTACACACGTTTGCATCTCGCCGGTTACCAGGGAAGTTATTGAGGTTCCAGAGCAACTGAGGGCGCTGCTCCAGTCTTGAGCTTGAGCGTTGTAGTCGCTCGGACGAGATTGAGCTGGGCAGGCGACTGTCTTGCGTTCCACAGCCATCCCGATCATCGGCGATTCAGTGTGCGCATCGTTTAATGCTCCTCAAGGCTAGTGCGAGCAATACATCCAGCTCGCCATTGGTAGTGACGAGCACTTAGGGGTCGATATCTGACACGCCTTGATGATTCCTGACGCCGACAATCGGGTGAATTCCTGACACCTTTGAAGCGGCGCGGAGATCGACGATGGCTATCAGTGTTTTTGACTTGTTCAAGATGGGTGTCGGCCCCTCCAGCTCCCATACCGTCGGCCCGATGCGTGCCGGGGCTTTGTTTGTCGAGTATTTTGACCAACGGGGGAGTGGAGCATGCTGCAACTGACCGAGTCTGGCCGGCCACAACCGCCGGTGCTGCGTATTGGCTTCTGGTTGATGGAAGCCTTCGATTTGTATGCCCTTGCCAATGCGCTGGAGCCATTACGCCAGGCCAATCAGTTGGCGGGGTGCAATGTTTGCCAATGGCAAATGCTTAGCCTGGACGGACAGCAACTGAACGCCAGCAACGGCATCGCAACCGCCACTGCACGACTGGATCAGGCACAAATGTTCGATGTATTAATCCTCTGCGGTGGGGATAACCTGCATCTTCGAACTGAAAATCCAGACTTGCTCCAGCAGCTGAACCACTGGGCGAGGCAACCGATCAGCCTGGGGGCGTTGGGTAAGGCCGGTTGGCTACTGGCGCAGATTGGCGCGCTGGATGGTTTCCGCTGCAGTTTGCCGGAGCCCATCCCATCCCTGACCTTTGCTGCTTTGCGCGAGTTGACGCCGGTAGCGGCACCGTTCTGTGTCGATCGCCAACGCCTGACCTGCGTCGGCCCGCAGGCCGTTCAAGGGTTGATGCATGAGCTTCTCGCCCGGACCCACGGGCGTGGTCTGATACTGCGGATGGAAAAACATGCAGCACGCCAGGCCCGGCCGCTACTTCCTTTGCGTGACGCCCCGGAAAAACTTCAAGCAACACTGGCACTGATGAACGAGGACTTGCGCCGAACGCTGGGTATCGACGAACTGGCCGACACCATGGGCATTTCCCGGCGACATCTGGAACGGCTGTTCAAGCGCAGTCTGGGTTGTTCGCCGTCCCGACACTACCTGGACTTGCGGCTGCAACAGGCGCGCCAGTTGTTGCGGGCCGGTGAACATTCCTTGTCAGATGTCGCCGGGGAGTGCGGTTTCGTCTCGGTGCAACATTTCTCGCGCTGCTATCGCCAATACTTCGGAGCACACCCTCGCGATCATATGGGCGCGAGCTTGCTCACGAAGGTGCAGAATCAGCGGGTAGCAATGTTGAACGCACCGGCCACATCGCGAGCAAACACGCTAGCGCACTGACTGCGTTGCCAATGCCTCCGCCAAGCGGCTTTTATCGTGCTTGGCGGGGGCATTTTTGTTTCTGCCGGGGGGATCCGGGACCAGATTCCCAAACAGCGGATATGACCAACTACGGGTCGGATTCGCACAAAAAACCTCACCTTGCATCTGTTCGAATGATCTTCAGCGGCCCGCCAGATTGGCGCCTTCTGTTGCTCAAACAATGACAAGGATAAATGACATGCAAATGCCGAAAACCATCCAGATCAAGAACGGCGAAAAAGTGAATCCGACGTTCTCGGCTCAGGAATATGCCAACCGCCAGGCCAAATTGCGGGCTTATCTGGCGCAGAACAATATCGACGCGGCGGTCTTCACGTCTTATCACAACATCAACTACTACAGCGATTTCCTGTACTGCTCCTTCGGGCGTCAGTACGCGCTGGTCGTGACCCAGGACAGCGCCGTGACCATCAGCGCCAACATTGATGGCGGTCAGCCATGGCGCCGTACCGTCGGCACTGAAAACATCGTCTACACCGACTGGCAGCGCGACAACTACTTCGTCGCGATCCAGCAGGCCTTGCCCAAGGCCGGGCGCATCGGCATCGAGTTCGATCATCTGAACTTGCTCAATCGCGACAAACTCGCCAGCCGCTATCCGCAGGCTGAGCTGGTGGATATCGCCGCACCGTGCATGCGTATGCGCATGATCAAGTCCGCCGAAGAACACGCGATCATTCGCCATGGCGCGCGTATAGCGGACATCGGTGGTGCGGCCATCGTCGAAGCCTTGCGTGATCAGGTTCCAGAATACGAAGTTGCCCTGCATGCCACTCAGGCGATGGTGCGCGAAATTGCCCGCACTTTCCCGGATTCCGAACTGATGGACACCTGGACCTGGTTCCAGTCCGGTATCAACACCGATGGTGCACATAACCCGGTCACGTCGCGCAAGGTCAACAAGGGCGACATCCTCAGCCTTAACTGCTTCCCGATGATTGCCGGTTACTACACCGCACTGGAACGTACCTTGTTCCTGGACCACTGCTCCGATGAGCATCTGCGCTTATGGGAAGTTAACGTTAAAGTGCACGAGGCCGGTTTGAAGCTGATCAAACCAGGCATGCGCTGCTGCGATATCGCGCTGCAATTGAACGAGATTTTCCTGGAACACGATCTGCTGCAATACCGCACCTTCGGCTACGGCCACTCCTTCGGTACGCTGAGCCATTACTACGGGCGCGAAGCCGGGCTGGAATTGCGCGAAGACATCGACACGGTGCTGGAGCCAGGAATGGTGGTGTCCATTGAACCGATGATCATGCTGCCCGAAGGCCTTCCAGGTGCCGGCGGGTATCGTGAACACGACATCCTGATCGTCAACGAACAGGGTGGGGAAAACATCACCAAGTTCCCGTATGGCCCGGAACACAACATCATCAAGAAGTAAGATCCCGCGCCGCACAGTGAACCTGTGCGGCGTTTTGTTTTGACGAGTGGCGAAAAATCTTCCCGGTGGCTGAGATAAACCGGAACAAAACAATGCATGCACACTAAATAGCGCGCAGCATTTACCGAGCCTTGACCCTGCCAAGTAAAACAATAGAGGGTTTTGTCATGTTCTACGCCTCGACTCTTCGTTTCGATCACCACACCTCTGACACCGGAGGTGCCCAATGAGCACCCAAAGCGCAAGCCTGACGCCGACCCTGGCGCAGAAACTTGAACAGACCGCCGAGCGCAAGGCCCTGCGGCGCGCGGCCAGTGCCAGCTTCATGGGCAATTTCGTCGAGTGGTTCGACTATGCGGCCTACGGCTACCTGGCAACCGTCATCGCGCTCACGTTTTTTCCGCAAACCGACAAGACGACCGCGCTACTGGCGACGTTCGCCGTGTTTGCGCTGTCATTTATCGTCCGCCCGCTGGGGGGACTGGTCTGGGGCCACTTCGGTGACAAATACGGGCGGCGTAGTGCGCTGTCCTGGTCGATTCTGATCATGTCGATCTCGACCTTTTGCATCGGCATCCTGCCGACCTACAACCATATCGGCCTGTGGGCACCGGCCTTGTTGTTGCTGATTCGCTTGTTCCAGGGTTTTTCCGCTTCAGGTGAATACGCCGGGGCCTCGGCCTTTCTCGCCGAGTACGCGCCCGAGGGTAAACGCGGTTTGTACACCAGCATTGTCCCGGCGAGTACGGCGGCAGGTTTGCTCTTCGGCGCGGTCTTTGTCGCCGGCCTGCATGCGTGGATGAGTGTCGAGGATTTGCACAGCTGGGGCTGGCGTTTACCCTTTCTGCTGGCAGCGCCATTTGGGCTGGTGGGGCGCTACATCCGCATGAGTCTGCAAGACACGCCCAAGTTCCTGGAGATGGAAAAACGCCTTGAAGCAAAGGAATGCGCAACCCACGCTCCGGTTCGCGAATTGCTGACCGTGCACCGACGCAAAGTGATGATCGGGATCGGCGCGACCTGCCTGAATGCGGTGGCGTTCTACTTGTTGCTCAGCTACATGCCGACCTACCTGTCCACCGAAATGGGTATGAGCGAGAGTGATTCGTTCCTGGCATCCACCGTATCGCTGGCGACCTACATCGGGCTGATCTTTCTGATGGGCAAACTGTCGGATCGGTTCGGGCGCAAAACCATGCTGCTGACCGCTTCAGTATTGTTCTTGGCGCTGACATTTCCGCTGTTCGGGATGTTGGAGAATCAGCCGCTGATGGTGATTCTGATGATCCAGATTGCTTTCGGCGCGATCCTGGCGATGAACGACGGCACCTTGCCGTGCTTCCTCGCCGAGATTTTCCCCACCCGCGTCCGCTTCAGTGGTTTTGCCTTCAGCTTCAACATCGCCAACGCGGTGTTCGGCGGCACCGCGCCGTTTATCGCGACCTGGCTGATTCAACTGACCGGCAACAAAATGGCCCCGGCCTGGTATCTGTTGGCGGCAGCGGCGGTGGCATTGATTGCCATGTTGGCGAGTCGGGAAACGGCGCATAAGGCGTTGCAGGACTGACCCGCCCTCGACATGAAACACAACCGGCCCGCGAGGGTGACATTGCGGACGCCATCGCGGGCAAGCCGGATCGCCGCACCGCCGCTCCCACAGGGGTTTTCAGTGCATAGGGATTGTGTATCCACTCAAGATTCCTGTGGGAGTGGGCTTGCCCCGGGCGGCGTTCCGACGAAGAGGCCAGCCCGGCCAACATCAATGTCGAATCAATGCACCGCCGCTACTTGCTTGCGCTCACCCATCGGCGATACGCCAAAGAAACGGCTGTAGCATTTGGAGAAATGCGCAGGCGAAACGAAGCCGCAGGCGAGGGCGATATCACGTACCWGCGATTCGCTGCGCAGCAATAATTGACGCGCCCGTGCAAGGCGCAACTCCAGGTAGTACTGACTCGGCGTGCGCTGCAGGTGCTTGTGAAACAGGCGTTCGAGCTGGCGCACCGACACCTCGTTCAACCGCGCAAGTTCCTCAAGGCCCACCGGCTCCTCGAGATTGGCTTCCATGATCGCCACCATCTGGCTGAGCTTGGGCTGCGAGGTGCCCAGCTTTTGCCGCAATGGCACACGCTGTTGTTCCTGTGCATTGCGTACCCGATCACACAACAACAACTCGGCCGCATGGGCTGCGATATCGCGACCACCAGGTTCGCGGGCGATCAGCTGCAGGGTCATGTCCATGGAGGCCACGCCACCGGAGCAGGTGTAGCGATCACGGTCCAGCTCGAACAGCTGGTTGGAAATGATGATCCCCGGAAAACGCTCTTTCAGTGCTTCGATGTCTTCCCAGTGAATCGTGCAGCGATAACCCTTGAGTAGATCGGCGCGCGCCAACAAGTGGCTGCCAGTGCAGATCCCGCCCAGTGGTACCTGATCATGCGCCAGCTTGCGTAGCCAATTGAGCAGTGGTCGGCTGCTGTGATTGGAGACGATCGGGTTTGATCCGACAACGAACAGCATGTCGAGTTTGGGTGCATCGGTGATGGTATGGTCAGGCAGGATGCGCATGCCGTTGCTGGCCGTCACCGGCTCCAGGCTGGCGGCGATGATGACCGTGCGGAACATCGGTTTGCGCGCGGCCAGGTTGGCCATGCGCAGTGTTTCCACGGCGGAGGCGAAGCCGATGGTGGTGAAGTTGGGGATGACCAGGAAACCCACGGTTTTCACCGGTCGTTGTTCATTCGCCGAACGTCCTGCGGCGGGTTGCGCCACCCGGAGTTTCGCCATTATTACCGCTCCTCAACTGCATCAGTGACAGGCGCCGCGGCAAGCTGCCGATACGGGCAACGTCATCTCGTTCTTGTGATTGTAAGCCGTGTTTACAGGCTCCAGGATTTTACTGTGTGTGTCCGGTCAATGGACCGTGACGAAAGTCTTATGCACGCAAGATGTCATGAGTCTCGATTGGCCGCAGGGGTGTAGAACACGTGGGGTGTAAGGCATGAGTGATCAACAAAAAAACCGGCCAGCTCCGTGGTGGAGAGCGGCCGGAAAGAGGTGAACGAGGATGAGTGTTGCTATCGTGGGTAGCGGTTCAAGCGTTTTCGGTTCGTGCAATGTCGACGGCTTGCACTGTCTTCTTCCTGGCGTTGAAGATTGCACCCATACAGACGATGGACAGTGTCAGCGCACCCGTCGCAACAACTTCCATGCGATGCTGCGGCAAGATCAGCATGACCACCAGGATGCTCAAGATGCAGGCAATGACCAGGTAGCTGAGCCAGGGGAAAAACCACATCTTGAACGCGATCGGTTGCCGCGAAGCATTCATCTTCTTGCGCAGTACCAGTTGCGAAACAGCGATGACCAGATAGACCAGCAGCGCAACGGCACCGGAGCTGGCCAGGAGGAAGGAGAAGACTTCGTTGGGCGCAAAGTAATTGAGTGCCGTGGTCAGAAAACCGACCGCTGTGCTGGCCAGCACAGCGATATAAGGCACCCCTGAAGACGACGTCTTCTGCAGCAATCGAGGGCCATCACCGCGTTTGCTCAGGGAGTAGACCATGCGTGACGCGGTATAGATGGCTGAGTTGAGGCAGCTGGCTACAGCAATCAGCACGACGATATCGACGATCATTTTCGCGTGTGGAATGTTCATCAACTCGAGCGCCCTCTGATAAGAGCCGACTTCCATGAGCATGGGGTCGTTCCAGGGGACGATGGAGATGATGAGGAATACCGAGACGATATAGAAAATCCCCATTCGCCAGACGACGGAGTTGGTCGCGCGGGTGATCTGTTTGGCGGGGTTTTGCGATTCGGCAGCGGCAATGGTGACGATTTCCGTGCCCATGAAGCTGAACACGGTAGTGAGCATCGCGCCGATGACGGCGGTCATGCCATTGGGCATGAAACCACCGAACTCATGACTTAGTTGAACGACTCCACTCACCGTCGTATCCGGTAATCCGCCCACCAGGGCAAGCGCGCCAAGCGCGATAAACCCCAGAACCGCGATGACTTTGAGCATGGCGAACCAGAACTCGAACTCTCCGTACCGGGCGACACTGAACAGGTTGGTCAATGTCAGCAGGCCGGTGACCGCTATGGCGAACTCCCAGGTCTGAATGGCGGGAAACCAGGCGTGCAGGATGGCGGCAGCGGCGATGGCTTCAATCGGAATGACCAGTACCCAGAACCACCAGTACAGCCAGCCGATGGTGAAGCCGGCGCTGCGTCCCATCGCCCGCTCGGCGTAGGTCGAAAACGATCCTGTATCGGGCGACGCTACGGCCATCTCTCCCAGCATGCGCATCACCAGCACGACCAGGGTGCCGGAAAAAATGTACGCCAGGATGGCGGCCGGCCCCGCCGAGGCGATGGCGTGTCCTGAACCGATGAACAGGCCTGCGCCAATGGCACCGGCAATGGACAGCATGGTGACGTGACGCTGCTTGAGGCCTGGGGCCAAGGTTGAGCTGCTGGACATGAGACTTACCCTTTTTTTGTTCTACTTGGGGAGGGTGAAGCATTACCGCGGGATATTTGTTTCGGCACGTCCGGGTGCTCTTCAGGTGTCCAATTCAAAGGCCTCGCGCACCGCGGCGCTGATGCCCGAGATACAAACGTCGAGAATCAGCTCGCCTTTCTCGCGACTGGAACCTTTAGGCGATGACAGGGTTCCGCAGGCCGGCGTGCGCTCCGCGATGATGGGAAACACGTCGTAAGGTGGGAAGGTCGCGGGAGGATGATCGACCGCACGACTCAGATCGACCTTGTCGGGGTGCAGGGCCAGCATCAAAGAGGTTTCGAAAATACCGCCATGCTCGATATCCCAGCCGAGGAATCCCTCGGGATATAGCTTTTCGATGACCGCAGGATCGTTGACGAAGTCCCAATAGGACAGCACGACGACCTTGAAGTCACTGATGCCACCGTAGCGAAGCTCCCGAAGGGCAAGGTCTATGCCCTCGACAATGAACATCGAGTTTTCAAAGTGCCCGTTCATCATCACCAGTTTGCGTGCGCCATGGCGTGCAAGTTCTCTGATGATGTCCTGCACGGTATGGGTCAGCGTGGCGCCATCGAGGCTGGTTGTTCCCGGGAAGTGGTTGCCGCCGCCTGATTTCTGCTGAGACTTGTAGCCATAGGCGAGGGCAGGCAAGACCAGGCCGCTGACGTTCTGCGCTACCGCCTTGCATATCGCGGTAGGCAGCAGTACATCGACTTCCATGCACATGTGATGTCCATGCTGTTCCAGTGCACCCACGGGCAGAAAGATCGGGCTGCCGGCAGCGACCTTCTCTGCATACGCAGGCCAGGTGAGTTCTCCAATAACGACACTGTTGTTCATCTACACACCCTCTGAAAGTGTTTGACCGTTGGTAATTTTCAACCGGTGGTTGGGGGCGTTTGCCTATCGTCTGACCGACCTTGCGGATTGCAGGAGTCGAAGGTGGCGCGTGAATCAATTCGATCAGAGGGGGAGGGTGCAGAATTGTCTGAATCCGACCCGTAAATGACAAAACACCCTCTGATTTGTCATTTCTGTCCGGTTATCGGATTGGGGCTCGTCGCTTTTGCGTGAAAAGGGGCATGAGTCGGATCTGACAAAGTCCAGGTCGAGCGCGCACAAAAACGGGTGATGGCGACCTGCTGCAATGCATCCAGCCAGCGAATGATGCTGTGGTTGGCAGCGATAGCAGGCAGCAGGCAAGAGCAAAAGGATGAGACGGACAGGAGCAGTTTTCATCAGAGCCACTTTCCATCACCAGGCGAGACAATAATGAAAAATCGCATCGACCTTTCACGCCGTACATTCCTCAAGACCTCMAGCATCCTGGCAGGCACCGCAGCGCTTTCTGGTTTGCTGCCCTTGAGAAGCTTCGCCGCAGCGGAAAAAGAACTGGTCATACTCGCATGGGCCGGACACGCAGAGCCGGACATCGTCGCTGAGTTCGAGCGCAAATATGGGGTCAAGGTCCGGGCCAAGTACTACACCGGCGGCGACAACATGCTGGGGTTGATCTCTCAGTCCCCGCCCGGCACTTTCGACCTGATCCTGTCCGACGCCGAATATGTCCAGCAACTCAATGCCGCCGAGTACATCGAGCAACTTGACCCCGCTGACTACCCCTTCGATGACTTCTACCCAGAGTTCCAGCATTTTCCCGGCCACTGGCAGGGGGACAAGCTCTACTCGGTCCTGATTCGCTTTGGCTTCCTCGGTATCGCCTACAACACCCGACTCGTTCCCGAAGCCAAGGTGCACAGCTATGACGTGTTCTGGGACGAAAGCCTCAAGGGCAAGGTTGGACACTTCGACTGGCACTTGCCGAATCTCGGACAGATCAGCTTGATGAATGGCAACGCGCGCCCGTACGACATCGATACCGCGCACTGGCAAACGGTGCAGCAGAAGATGATGAGCCTGCGTGCGCAAATCGGCGGCTTCTTCGATTACGGCGGAACCTTTTCTTCACTGAAAAATGGTCAGATCCATGCCGTGTGCGGCATCGGCGACTGGATCACCGGTGTCTTGCAACGTGCCGGCGCACCGGTGAAAACCGTATTGCCGAAGGAGGGCGGGTTGCAATGGACGGAGTCTTACTGCATCGCTAAAAAAGCACACAGCCCGGAACTGGCGAAGAAGTTCATCCAATACATCACCTCACCCGAAGGCCAGGTCAAGTCGGCGAAGATGGCCGCTTATCCAGCGCTGATCCCGAGCAAAAAGGGCTGGGAACTGCTCAACCAGACCGATCCCGCCGAGGCGAAGCGCCAAGGCATGCTGCTCGGTCARCGCAACGTCATGGATGACATACGCGATGGTCGTATCAAGTACCGCGAACTCCCGGTCCGGCAGAGTCTGGATGAGTGGAATGACTTCTGGTCGCAATACAAGGGTGCTTGACGAGACGAGTGGAGGTGGTCGCTATGATTTCAGACAAGTTGAAGGCTTCGCCGTCAGGGCTTTCGGGAAATACCGATGCCCAAACGCAGCATCCCGGCAAGAAGGTGTGGCGCTTGCCGTTGTTTGGCCTGTGTTTCTCGATGCCAATCCTGATCTGGCAATTGATTTTCTTCGTATTCCCGCTGGCGTTTCTGGTGGCCATCAGCTTTTGGCTTGTACGTAACTTCCGGATGGTGCCGACGTTCGAATGGCTCAACTGGAGCTACATGTTCAGCCGCGGCTTCTTTTGGGATGCCTACGTCCATACCCTCGCCATGGCGGCGGGTGCCACTGTGCTGGTCAGCCTGGTGGCCTTTCCCTGCGCTTATACGATCGCCTTCAAGTTTCGCGAGTCGRCAAAGCAGCTGCTGGTGTTGCTGCTGGTCACGCCGTTCTTCACCAGCTACCTGGTGCGCACCTATTCATGGCAGGTGTTCCTCAGCGATAACGGCATCTTCAATGCCGCGCTCGGTCTGCTCGGGCTGGAGCCGTTTACCATGCTCAATACAGCGTTCGGTACTTATATTGGCTACTTCACGCTGTGTCTGCCATTGGTGGTTTTGCTGCAACTGTTCAGCCTGATGTACATCGACAGTTCATTGATCGAGGCGGCGCACAACCTCGGCTGCGGACGATTGCGAACGGTGCTGCTGGTGGTGGTGCCGTCGGCGCGGATCGGCATCGTGGTTGCGGCGCTGTTCTGCTTCATCCTGACCTTCGGCGACTTTGTCAGCCCGCTCTACCTGGGTGGTGGTCAGCCGCCGACCTTGAGTACGCTGATCACGGACACCACCAAGTCCGGCCAGCAATGGCCACGCGCGGCGGTGATCGCAACGATGATGATCGTGACGTTGCTCATCGCCGCTTTTGGTGCGGTTCGTTTCGCTTACCGGAGGCGCGCATGAACGAGCATCGGTTGATCAACTTCTTGCTTCGCAGCTTTGTCGTCATGGTGTTCCTCTTCATCTTTTTGCCGATTGCCGGCAGCTTCGTGTTCTCGTTCAGCATTGACCGTTTCCCTTCCTTGCCACTGGGCGGTTTCAGCCTGCACTGGTACGAGACGATCGCCAGCGATCCGGCGGTCTGGCAGGCATTCAGGAACAGCCTGACGGTGGGTGTGGTCGTGTCGCTGGTATCAACCCTGCTTGGGTTTACGGCGGCTTACACAGACTTCCGTTACCAGTTCTTCGGCAAGTCGATCTACATGGCGCTTGCGCTACTGCCGCCCACCATTCCGGTGGTGATCATGGGGCTGGCGATGCTGGCTTTCCTGTCGCGGGTCGGGCTATCCGGCGAGATCTACGCGGTGATGATCAGCCATGTCGTGATGTGCGCACCGTTCGCCATGGCGGTCATCAGGATGCGCCTGGCGCAGATGGATCCGAACATCGAGGCGGCGGCCTGGAACCTGGGGGCCAATCAATGGAAGGCCATGCGTCATGTGATCCTGCCATTCACGGCGCCGAGCATTTTCGCCGCGCTGTTCGTGACCATGGCCGTTTCCTTCGATGAGTTCGCTGTCGCCTGGTTCGTGTCGGGGCTTAACGAAACGGTGCCCGTGCGCATCCTCAATACGCTGCAAGGGCAGGTGAGCCCGACCATCAACGCGATCGGCACCATCGTCTTCATCACGACCATGACCCTAGTGATCCTCGCGCAACTGCTGTTGATGCGGCGGCGTAAGCCCGCCAGTGCCTGATACCACCCTGACAATCATCCGAACACGAAGGATTCAGCCATGACTCAACCGTTGGTGGTATTCGACAACGTGGTTAAACATTTCGATAGCTATCAGGCCGTCGAACGTATGAGCCTGGAGATTTACAAAGGTGAGTTCGTCGCGATCATGGGGTCGAGCGGCTGCGGCAAGACCACAACGCTGCGCATGCTCGCGGGGCTGGATAAACCCAGTGAAGGCGAAATTCGTCTTAACGGTGAGCGCATCAATGATCTCTACTCCTGGGAACGGGAGACGCCGCTGGTCTGGCAAAACCTGGCGCTGTTCCCGTTTCTTGACGTGCTGGAGAACGTCGAGTTCGGTCTGCGAATGAGAGGGATGGCCAAGGCTGAGCGACGCAAGAAGGCGCTACTGTGGCTTGAACGGCTTGGATTGGAGGAGTTCGCCACTCGCGATATAAGCCTGCTCTCCGGTGGCCAGCGGCAACGCGTGGCGTTGGCACGCTCGTTGGTCACCGAACCGCCGATCCTGCTGCTCGACGAGCCCCTGAGCGCCCTCGACGCTCATCTGAGTGTGCGCATGCAAGGCGTGCTGACTGGACTGCAGAAGGACCTGGGTATCACCTTTGTCTACGTCACTCACAGTCAATCCGAAGCCTTTGCAATGGCCGATCGTGTAGTGATCATGAGTCGCGGCCGGGTCGAACAGATCGGCTCGCCGCAGGACGTTTTCCTTGAGCCTCACAACCGCTTCGTTGCCGGGTTCGTTGGCGGTAAAAACATCCTTGATTGCACCGTCGTTGGCTTCGACGATAGCGGGTTGGTTTGCCTCGATTCGGAGCACGGTGGATTCCTGGCGCGGCTGCCTGAGGGTAAAACGGTTGTTCCCGCTGAGCGCGTTACAGTCTGCGTCAGCGCCGAGCATATCGACCTGACCGCGCAGCCTATGCGACGCAACCGGCTGAACTGCACCGTCGTCGGTGAAGAGTTCATCGGCTCGATGGTCAACATCTATCTCGAAGCCAGCGGCGGGCTTGAGTTGCAGGTGCAGAAACGGCATGCCGATTACAACTTGCCTGGCGTGCACTGCGGGCAAAAAATCTTCGCCGAGTGGGATGGCGCGCATGCGCTGATTCTGCGTGGGGACTGACTCGCTGGTTTGTAACCAGGCATTGATAATGCAAGCGCACCACTTGAATCAGCAGTGGGCCAATGGTTTGCAGGTAACTATCCGGCTGGCATCAATTGCAATCAGCAACTCGGGTTCTTCGAGGATGATTTTGGTCGATGAAATGGATTTCCCCTATTTTTCCCCCCACAAAAACGTCGGCTCTTGATGGCCGTCACTGGACTCTCGTAGAGCAGAACACTGCTGGAGCTCAAGTAAGTACTTGCAGCTTCAATAGCGGCTGACTTTGAAGGGGAGGGGAATGGTGTTACTTGAGGGCAGACGCAGAGATTTTGGAGTAAGTGTCGATATCAGTTGTGGCAAGCAGGCAGCGGCCATCTTTGAATTTTGCGTAGAAAGTTATTTCCTTTTCTTTGTCACTTAGCCACCAGCCCGCAACCAGTCCAACCGGACCTAAAAGCAATGCTCCAGCCAGGCTCCATCGAATAACGCTTCCTTTCTTATTAACTATTTCCTCGGTTGCTGTTTCTAAAGTTTCTATTTTTGAAAGGGGTATTTTTATTTTAAGGGAAGGTTTTACTGCGGATTTTAAAATGAACAGTCCAGATTGAAATTCAGCAGCACCTGTCAGAAAGTCACCGGATATTACCGTTATCTTCGACATGGTGTTTCTCTTCTGATCAGGTTTAGCCAGCTGACTACTGGGCTCCAAAGGTCTCTGTCAGTCAATCGACTTACGACAAAAGGTGAGACCGACAGTCACCCCATCGATACCAGATCCTGGGCATTCACAACCGTCATGCCGAGGCGGTCGGCGATCAGCACTTCCAGTCGTGCACCTTTCGAATGCTCCCAGCCAGGGAGCGTGGCCACGGTGTTGCAGTCCATCAGGGCGGCGATGTCGCGGCGCATGCAGTCGCTTTGATGTATTGGTTTGCAGTTGTCTCTTTACGTTGTATACGGAAATTCATATATTCGATAAACCGTATATGAGCTGAGGCTTCACAATGACTGGCAAAGCCCGTGTCCTCCTTCACGAAATTCATGAGCGCATCAAGATGTTCGTCTTGGTCAAAAACAAACACTGAGAACTGATATGGCTGACCATCTGACACCGACTACTGTTTTCAAATGCCTGGCTGACGATACTCGGGTCCGCACGATGATGCTCATCACCCGTGAAGGAGAGCTATGTGTTTGCGAGCTGACCTGCGCGCTGAACGAGAGTCAGCCAAAAATCTCCAGGCACCTCGCACAACTGAGAACCTGTGGCCTGTTGGCGGACCGTCGGCAAGGCCAATGGGTCTATTACCGACTGCACCCCAATCTGCCGGATTGGGTTCATCAAGTGCTGACCACTGCACTGGAAAGCAACAAGCATTGGTTGAGTCCTGATGCCAAACGCCTTGATGAGATGGGCGACCGTCCCGAACGGGCACTCGCCTGCTGTGAAAGCCAGATCGCCTGATTCCGCCTTCGACCCTGCCCATATCGACTACATCGGCCAGTTCGACACCCAGTCGAACGCCCACTGACAACAGATACAGAGCACAACAACATGACTATCAAAGTTGGCATAAATGGTTTTGGCCGGATCGGTCGCCTCGCTCTGCGAGCAGCCTGGAGCTGGCCAGAGTTTGAATTCGTGCAGATCAACGATCCGGCAGGGGACGCGGCGACTCATGCCCACCTGATCAACTTCGACTCGGTGCATGGCCGTTGGCACAACGAAGCCAGCGCCGAAGGCGATCATGTCGTGATTGGCGGCAAGCGCGTCAAAGTAACGGCCAACAAGGCGATTGCCGACACCGATTGGTCGGGCTGCGATCTGGTGATTGAAGCCAGCGGCAAGATGAAAACCGTCGCGGTGTTGCAGGCCTACCTGGACCAAGGCGTGAAGCGTGTGGTGGTCTGTGCACCGGTCAAGGAGCAGGGCGCCTTGAACGTGGTGATGGGCGTTAACCAGCACCTGTTCGACCCTGCGCAGCACCGCATTGTGACCGCCGCCTCCTGCACCACCAATTGCCTGGCCCCTGTCGTCAAAGTCATCCACGAAAAGCTGGGCATTCGCCACGGCTCGATCACCACCATCCACGACCTGACCAACACCCAGAGCATCCTCGATCAGCCGCACAAGGATCTGCGCCGTGCGCGTGCCTCCGGAATGAGCTTGATCCCAACCAGCACCGGCTCGGCCACCGCCATTGCCGAAATCTTCCCGGAGTTGCGCGGACGTCTGAATGGTCACGCGGTACGGGTGCCGCTGGCCAACGCTTCGCTGACTGACTGTGTCTTTGAAGTCGAGCGGGCCACCACTGTCGAAGAAGTGAATCAACTCCTCAAGGACGCTTCAGAGAATGAGTTGAAAGACATCCTCGGTTTCGAAGAGCGTCCATTGGTGTCCATCGACTACCGTACCGACCCGCGCTCATCGATCATCGATGCGCTGTCGACCATGGTCATCAACGGCACCCAGGTCAAACTCTATGCCTGGTACGACAACGAATGGGGCTATGCCAATCGCACCGTCGAACTGGCCAAAATGGTCGGTCTGGCGGTCTGAGGAGCGGTCATGAAAGCGTTGTCAGCCCTCGCTCCGCAAGTGCGGCAGTACCTGCTCGTGACGGGCAACTACTGGGCCTTCACTCTCACTGATGGCGCCTTGCGCATGTTGGTGGTGCTGCACTTTCACACGTTGGGCTACAGCCCACTGCAAATCGCGGCATTGTTTCTGTTCTACGAAGTCTTTGGCGTGATCACCAACCTGGTGGGTGGCTACCTCGGCGCCCGGCTGGGGCTGAACCGAACCATGAACATCGGGCTGGGCCTCCAGGTCGCGGCGTTACTGATGCTGACGGTTCCAGTGGCCTGGCTGACCATCCCTTGGGTGATGGGCGCGCAGGCGCTGTCGGGGGTTGCCAAAGACCTGAACAAGATGAGCGCCAAAAGCTCCATCAAGCTTCTGGTTCCGGATGGGCAGCAGGGCAAGCTCTACCAGTGGGTGGCGATCCTCACTGGCTCGAAGAACGCACTCAAGGGTGTCGGCTTCTTTCTTGGCGCAGTCTTGCTGGCATTGATCGGCTTCAAAGGCGCCTTACTGGCCATGGCCAGCGTACTGGCGCTGATCTGGATCGGCAGCTTGATCCTGTTGAGGAAGGACCTGGGCAAGGCCAAAGCCAAGCCAAAGTTCCGCGACATCCTGTCCAAGAGCCGGGCGATCAATATCCTTTCTGCGGCACGGATGTTCTTGTTCGGCGCCCGCGATGTCTGGTTCGTGGTGGCCTTGCCGGTGTACTTGAGCAGCGTGTTCGGCTGGGACTTCTGGAAGGTTGGCGGCTTCCTTGCGACCTGGGTGATTGGCTACGGCATCGTACAGTCCTTCGCGCCCCACATCACCGGCAAGAAGCGTGGACACGTACCGGATGGTCGTGCGGCATTTCTGTGGGCGCTGGCACTGGCCGGTCTGCCTGCTGCCATTGCTCTCGGGCTGAACACCGGGCTGTCGCAACAGGTGGTGCTGTTGGGTGGATTGATGGTTTTTGGTGCGTTGTTCGCGGTGAATTCGTCGCTCCACAGCTATCTGATCGTGTCCTACGCCAAGGAAGATGGTGTGTCACTGGATGTGGGTTTTTATTACATGTCGAACGCCATGGGACGGCTGATAGGTACGGTGCTTTCCGGCTGGATTTATCAGGTCTATGGATTGGGTGCGTGCTTGTGGATATCGAGCGCGTTCGTACTTCTCGCTGCCTTGATTTCCATAGGTCTGCCCAGGCATTCTGCGTCGCTGCTTGACGACGTAGTCTAGTGTTTTCCGAGGGCGGCTATTTAGCGGCCTTTGAGGGAGCCAGTGCCTTCGAGCGATCTGTTGGTTGCTCGAAGGCGCTCTTGCTACTTCAGGTTGCCGCTGAGGAATTGCTGCAGGCGCTCGCTTTTTGGATTGTCCAATACGTCCTCGGGCGCACCCTGCTCTTCGACCCGCCCCTGGTGCAGGAACAGCACCTGGTTCGACACTTTGCGCGCAAAGCTCATTTCGTGGGTCACCATGATCATGGTGCGGCCTTCTTCGGCCAGCCCCTGGATCACCTTGAGCACTTCGCCCACCAGTTCCGGGTCCAGGGCCGAAGTCGGCTCGTCGAACAGCATGATCTCCGGTTCCATGCTCAGGGCGCGGGCAATGGCGACCCGTTGCTGCTGACCACCCGAGAGGAACGCCGGGTATTGATCGGCCACCCGTGCCGGCAAACCGACCTTGTCCAGGTAGCGCCGGGCGCGATCCTCTGCGTCCTTCTTGCTGACGCCCAGCACCCGGCGTGGGGCCATGGTGATGTTGTCGAGCACGGTCATGTGGCTCCACAGGTTGAAGTGCTGGAACACCATGGCCAGGCGGGTGCGAATTCGCTGCAGTTCATTGGCGTCGGCCACGCGCATGCCGTGGCGGTCATGGACCATTTGAATCGGCTGGTTATCCAGGCTCATGGCGCCGTCATTGGGCGTTTCCAGGAAGTTGATGCAACGCAGAAAGGTGCTCTTGCCCGAACCACTGGCGCCAATCAGGCTGATCACATCGCCGGTCTTGGCGTTTAGCGAAACGCCCTTGAGGACTTCATGGTTGCCATAACTTTTGTGCAGGTTTTCAACGGTCAGTTTGTACATGAACAAGCATCCTGAATTAGTGAGCCGGGCCGAGGAAAGACAACCAGCGGCGTTCAGCCAGGCGGAACAGGCCGACCAGAGAGAAAGTGACTGCCAGGTAGATCAACGCGGCGATGCCGAACGACTGGAAGGTCAGGAAGGTCGCCGAGTTGGCGTCCCGCGCGACTTTCAGGATGTCCGGGATGGTCGCGGTGAAGGCCACGGTGGTCGAGTGCAGCATCAGGATCACTTCGTTGCTGTAGTACGGCAACGAGCGACGCAGGGCCGACGGCATGATCACGTAGGCATACAGCTTCCAGCCGGTCAGCCCGTAAGCCTTGGCCGCTTCGACTTCACCATGGGCCATGCTGCGGATTGCCCCGGCGAAAATCTCCGTGGTGTAGGCGCAGGTGTTCAGGGCGAAGGCCAGGATGGTGCARTTCATCGCATCGCGAAAGAACGCATCCAGCACGGGCTGAGCACGCACCGCGGCCAGGCTGTAAATGCCGGTGTAACAGATCAGCAGCTGAATATAGAGTGGAGTACCCCGAAACAGATAGGTGTAGAACTGCACCGGCCAGCGCACCCAGACATTGCTCGAGACCCGGGCAATCGACAGCGGGATCGACATCACGAAGCCGAAGAAGATCGAGGCACTGAGCAGCCAGAGGGTCATGGCCAGCCCGGTGATGTGATTGCCGTCCTGGAACAGGAAAGGTTTCCAGTATTCCTGCAGTAGTTCGATCATCGCACGGCCTCCCGGGTGCCTGCGGCGTAGAAGATTTCCATCCGGCGCAAGACGTAGTTCGAAACGGTGGTTATCACCAGATAGATCAAGGCGGCCAGAATCAGGAAGAAGAACAGCTGATAGGAGCTCTTGCCCGCGTCCTGGGCCACCTTGACCAGATCGGCCAGGCCAATGATCGACACCAGCGCGGTGGCCTTGAGGATCACCATCCAGTTATTACCGATGCCCGGCAGGGCAAAACGCATCATTTGCGGGAACACCACCAGGCGAAAGCGCTGAGCGCGGGTCAGGCCGTAGGCGGTAGCCGCTTCCATCTGCCCTCGCGGTACGGCAAGGATGGCGCCACGGAAGGTTTCGGTGAAATAAGCCCCGTAGATGAAACCCAGGGTAATGACCCCGGCGCTAAAGGGGTTGATTTCGATGTATTCCCATTCCATGAAATCGGTAAACGAGGTCAGCCAGGTTTGCAGGCTGTAGAAGATCAACAGCATCAGCACCAGGTCCGGCACCCCGCGGATCAGCGTGGTGTAGGCCTGCGCGGGGACGCGCAACAGTGCCGATTTCGAAAGCTTGGCGCTGGCGCCGATCAGGCCCAGGCCAACGCTCACCAGCAAGCACAGAAAGGATAATTTGACAGTCATCCAGGAGCCTTGCAGCAACAGCGGGCCGAAGCCTTTAAGGCTGAAGCCTGACAGCCCCAGAATCATCAAGAGGTTTTCTAGCATTGGGCAGCCCTACGTCAATCAAAAAAAGTGCCCATCCGGAAATGGGCGCAGGGTCATTATTTGCCGCTGTATAGATTCAGATCGCCAAAGTGCTTCCGCTGGACGGCCGCATAGGTGCCATTGTCGTGCAGTGCCTGGATACCTTTGTTCAGCAAGGCCTGGAGCTCGGCGTTGCCTTTGGTGAGACCCACGGCGGTTTTGGCTGGCAGCAGGGGGCTTTCGACCGGCTCGCTGACCTGGAAGTCGGCGCCTGGTGGCGACTTCAGGAAGCCCAGTTCGGCTTGCAGCATGTCCTGGATCCCTGCATCGAGACGTCCGGAGATCAGGTCGGCGTACACCTGGTCCTGGTTGGCGTAGGCCTGGGTCTCTACCCCGGCCTTGTCCAGCACGGCCTTGGCGTAGGCTTCCTGGATGGTGCCTTGCTCGTAGCCGACTTTCTTGCCCTTGAGGGAGGCCGGATCGGTGCCGATGGCCACGCCTTTCTTGAATACCAGCGCGGTCGGGCCAGAGAACAGCTCGTTTGAGAAATCGATGACTTTCTCACGCGCTGGCGTGGCGGTCATGGAAGAGATCACGCCGTCGAACTTGTTGGCCTTGAGGCCGGGAATCATGCCGTCGAAGTCGCTTTCGACCCACTTGCACTTGACCTTCAGCTGCGCGCAGATCGCGTTACCCAGATCGATATCGAAGCCCACCAGGCTGCCGTCGGCGGCCTTGGATTCGAACGGCGCATAAGAGGGGTCGACGCCAAAGCGCAATTCCTTGTACTCCTTGGCCAGCGCAGAACCGGCAGCCACACACAAAGCCAATGCAGAAAGGGTGAGAAATGCTTTTTTCATTATTTTATTCCCTGGGACCATCGAAAGCGCTTGTGACGCAAGAGCACGGGTACTGCTGGCAATATGTCTTATGCACACGCAGATACTTGTACAGACAAGCATATGCAATCACCCGGCCAATTCGCGGATTTTGCATCTGAGAAAGCGCGTACAGCGCTCTGGGATGGGCTTTGCAGGCAAGTTTGCGCAGGGAGGGAGGCAGCCTGCGAGGCTGTTACCAAAGCAGGTTTTTACACACGAATGGGGTATGCGGTAACAAAGTGTGAGATTCAGGACGCCGGCTTTCCTGGCTCAATCCTTGATGTCCCGGCAGCATCGACGGCCAGAACGACGGAGTGTCATCGCAGGCATTGAGTGGTCATGTGTACGACGAGTTCGACCCGGGGAACATGAAGCTGTATGGGAGGAAATGTAAATCAGGCTGAGCAAAGCGCCGCAGACATGCGGATCTGAAAAAGAACTGTTGAGCATCCCTTCGGGATGCTCAAGCAATAAAAAGGCGGACACCATCGCAATGCTGTTCAGTCAAGCGAATGTGATCTTCTGTAGGAGCGAGCTCGCTCCTACAATTTCCTTAACTGAACAGCATTGGGACACAATCGCCCTTGATTTTGGAGTTCGGTAGGCGTGTTTGCCATTCGCTTAGTGCGCCAGTCAAAGCTGGCGGAGGATAGTCGATGAAAGTTCGATACTGGTAAGAAATGGCGAATCAACCAGGCCCCGAGTCATCCATGTTGCACTGTGAGGTACAGTTTTCATGAAACATGCTTGTTGTTCTCTGTTGGTCAGACCCTGCGGCCTCAGCCCTTTCGGCAATAGGGTCCGCTGGATCTCTGCCTGAGCAATCGAACGACTGCTTGCCAACTGCAAGCAGTCGCAAGCGTTGCGTTACTTCGAAGCCACCACTGCCGGCGGCTGCCAGCTACCGGCGCCAGCGGGAAGAATCGAAGGCTGCGTGGCCTTCGGCCAATAGAGGCGCATCACCAGATAGGCCGTGTCGTCAGGCGCCGGCAACCAGTTGGACTCCTTGGTCTTGCCTGGCGAATCCTTCTGGATGTACAGGGTCAGTGAACCATCCGCGTTCTTCTTCATGGCCGACAGCATCGGCGAATTGATCAGGTAGCGGTTGATCGGGTTCTTGATCAGCAGTTGGCTCTTGCCGTCGTACATGGTCACCGACCAGAAGGCATTGACGGGTGGCAGTTTGCCGGCGGGGAAGGTGAGCGTGTAGTTGTGCTTGCCGGTATTCAACGTCTGGCCGGTGCCGTCGGTACGCGTAATGGGGTACATCGCCTCGGCGGCGTCATTACCGTAGAGACCCGCCTTCGCGGCGCCAGCCCGCATCAGCCAGTCGCCTTTGTAGAACGCCTGGTCGCCGAAGAACGCGCCGACGCTCCAGCCGTTGATATTCTTCATTCCGCTCGAGAGAAACTTGTCGACCTTATCGTCGCCGGCCTTCATCCCGAGCAGGACCACGGCCTTGTGCTCGAGCGAGAGGTCTTTGAATTCGAAGCTGCGACCGGGGCCTACGCCGATGCTGGCCAGCTTCGCCCGGATCGCCTTGTTCTCAGCCGATGCTGGCACATACTCCAACGCGGCCGACAGGTACTCGAAGAAGTTGGCCTTGATGCCCTCAGTGGTGGCCGGCACGAAAGCAATCTTCGGCGCAGCGGACGGCGCGGGTTGATGGAGGAACGCGGACAGCGGCTGGACCTTGTAACCCGCTTGCAGCTTCTCGACATTTGGCATGTCGTCCGGATTGAACAGCTGGGTGCGGATCAGCGTCAGTGCGAAAGGGGTCGTGGAGCTGAACACCTTGTCGATGCCTGGAGGTGTCGCACCCTTCCAGTCGGGGCCTGCGATCAGATAGCTCCCGGGTGCGCTGGCCGTTGCCCGGCTGCCGATGTAACCGTAGTTATAGGTGTTGCCGTCGATCAGCTGAACCGAGTAGTAGCGCTTTTTGGAGACGGCCGGCACGGTGATCACCAGCGGCTCTGCGCGCAGGTCGGCCCAGAGAAAGGAGTACGGCGTGTCGCTGTTGGGTGTAATGATGGCTGTGTCAGCGGGGGTCGCGACCTTATGATCGTTGTGCAGTTGGTTGAAGGGGGCCTTGAACTGGCTGGACTTGGAGTCCACCGCGAATTCGTTCATCACGGCGTAGTTCATGACCAGCGGCAAGCCGTAGATAAAGCCTTCCTCGGCGATCGCCTTGGTTTGCTCGAGACTCGGCGCAGCCACGCCCTTGGCCACATCCGCCTTGTCTGCCTGCGCGATCGGGTCGTTCTTGCCCGCACACCCCGCGAAAAGCGTTGAACCTACGACGACGACCGCCGCAGCCATTGTCCAGCCCCTGTTAGACTTCCTGTTCATTTCCACCTCGTTGGTTTTGTGCAAGCTGGCGTTGTGAGTGTCCATGTGAAACGGTTCTGGAAGTGTCTGCGTCAATGCCGATGTCGCCGAATTTCGACCAATCCTGCCAATTGACTGTGGCCAGAATAGACCATTGCGTATCCAGTTGCCGGTACAGGCTGAGGGTCGCCGTTTGCGGTACTTTCAGGTCGACTTTGGTGTTGAGGCTGTTGAGGCTGTTGAGGCGGCTCACCAACGGAGCACTGCTCTTCACATCCAGGTGATCCTTGAAGTCGAGGACAACCTTCAGGTTGCTGCAATCACTAACGTCATCGCCCATTGTTCTTTTCGAAAACCGACCTGTGCATGTCGGTAGCAAGCAAGTGATCGTTTTCGGTCATTCCCTCCCAAAAACGCTACCTTATTGCCCACTGCCAATGAGTAGAGTGGTTGACCACATCTCCTTCGCTTTTAACCTTACCCCTTGCGACCATCGAGATAGAGACATTGGAGTGTCGTTTTTTGAACGCATGGAAGGATCCATTGAAGTTGGGTGTGAGTTTTGCAGGTAAATACAAATAGCTCGCCGGACGAGCAATAAAAAGAGCCTGCGCCTGAGGCCGTTTACCCGCTTTGTGTGAGGAAATACCGCGATGACGACGTTCAACTCCGGGGCCCAACCCCAGAACCGTGCGCCTCAATCCATCGGCTTTCTGCTGCTGGACAATTTCACGCTGATTTCCCTGGCGTCCGCAGTGGAACCCCTGCGCATGGCGAATCAGTTATCCGGCCGCGAGCTGTATCGCTGGACCACGCTCACCGTCGATGGCGGTCAAGTCTGGGCCAGTGACGGTCTGCAGATCACGCCTGACGCCGCCATGCACAAAGCGCCGCCGCTCGACATTGTGATTGTCTGTGGCGGGATCGGCATTCAACGCACGGTGACCCGCGCACACGTGTCGTGGCTGCAGAGTCAGGCACGTCAGTCCAAACGCTTGGGCGCGGTGTGCACCGGTAGCTGGGCGCTGGCCGGTGCCGGCTTGCTGGATGGATTCGATTGCAGTGTGCACTGGGAATGCCTGGCGGCGATGCAGGAAGCCTTTCCTCGGGTGACCATGAGCACCCGGCTGTTCACCCTCGACCGGAACCGCTTCACCAGCTCCGGCGGCACCGCGCCACTGGATATGATGCTGCACCTGATCAGCCGCGATCACGGGCGTGAACTGTCGGCGGCCATTTCGGAAATGTTCGTCTACGAGCGCATTCGCAACGAGCAGGATCACCAACGCGTGCCACTCAAGCACATGCTCGGCACCAACCAGCCGAAGTTGCAGGAAATCGTGGCGCTGATGGATGCCAACCTTGAAGAGCCGATCGACCTCGACGAACTGGCGGTGTATGTCGCGGTGTCCCGTCGTCAGCTGGAGCGGCTATTCCAGAAGTACCTGCACTGCTCGCCATCGCGTTACTACCTCAAGCTGCGCCTGATCCGCGCGCGGCAATTGCTCAAGCAAACGCCGATGTCGATCATCGAAGTGGCGTCGGTCTGTGGTTTCGTGTCCACGCCGCACTTCTCCAAGTGCTACCGCGAGTACTACGGTATTCCGCCACGCGACGAGCGTGTAAGTTCCAACACCACACAACAAGTGGCGATGACGCCGCTGCCACAGGCCCTGGTGCTGTCGCCGTTGTCCGGACCGTTGTCGGCGCTGAGCCAGGCGCGCAATGAGTCGACGTTTGCCAGTGTAAGGCTCTAGACCGAGGCGTTATTAAAAGATCGCAGCCAACGCTTAACTGACTGGCATTAGGGGAGTATCTGGTCGATTCCAGATACTCCCCTTGGTTCTTAATGTTTTGAATTGCTCTCGATGAACTTCTCGTAAAACATCTGGAATTTTTCGATTCGCTGCTCGATGAACCAGGTCTTGACCGCTTCCACCATTGGCGGAGGGCCGCACAGGTAAATATCGAATGGATCAGCCTCAAACGCATTTCGGTCAAAGTGATCAGGAATCCATCCGGTTTTTCCTTTCCACTGCTCTGATGGCCTCGACACGATGAGGTGGTAGTCGAAATCCACGATACGTTCGCGATAGTCCGCCAATCGTTGGGTTTCGCACAGGTCATTGTCCTGAGTGACCCCATAGAACAGTTGGATCGGGTGCCCACAGCCACCTTTTTCTGCAATGTTATCCAGCATCCCGAGGAAAGCCGACAGGCCGGTTCCTCCTGCGACCAGCACCAGAGGCTTGGTCACCTGGCGTAGATAAAAGCTACCCAAAGGGGCTTCGAACTCGATGGTTTGACCGGGTTGGCAATGCTCACGAATGAAGTTGCTCATCACGCCATCCGGCAGGAGGCGGATGAGAAATTGAAGCTGGTTAGTGGGATTGGGCCGGTTGGCGAATGAGTAGGAGCGCCACTCACTGGTTCCAGGTACATGCAGTCGAGCGTATTGCCCCGGAAGAAAGTCCAATTGCTGCGGGTGGGAGCAAGCGTCCAGATGAAGGATCGCGGTCGTGGCTGAAACCTGCTCCACACGGGTAATCACCGCTTGCAACAATTGGGTTGCCCCGGCGTTGCACAAGCTCGAATCGAAATCGAAATAGAACGACGCATCCGATTGCACTCTAGTCTGACAAGAGAGCATCTTGCGTTGCGCCAGATCGTGTTCGGACAAAGCCTCGTCATCGACATAATCTTGCGTGTATTGACCTGATTCGCAGCGCCCCTGACAGGTGCCGCAGACACCTTCGCGACAGTCCAGCGGGATGTTCACGCCATTGCGCAGCGCAGCGTCGAGCAACAACTCGTTTGGCTTGACCTCGAAGAACGAGGTCTTGCCGTCGGCGAAGCTGAAAGCGACTTTATGGTTCATGACAGCGTGCTCCGCAGGTCACAGGTGATAGAAATCAAGCACTGAGTTGATGGTGTCGTTGAGCAACACGATGTGCTTGCGAGTGATCTTCCAGCTGTCTGCGACCGCTTTAAGGTGGTAGGTCACATGGCCGTAGAACTGCTCGGACAACCCTTGACGCGTGAAGAGCGTGACCCAGGCTGCCTTGACTTCAAGCAAGCCGTTATCGAGCTCCTTGATCCGCACATTGCTGATCTGGTGCAGGGTGCGCGGCATCGGGTTTGACGCCGCCGATTTACCCGTGCGCAGGCGAAACACCCGGTCTTCAAGGCCAGAGCGGTTCGAGTAGTAAATCAGCGACATGCCGCGCTTGGGGTCGGTGGTGTACACATGCTCCGACTCCCATTGCGGCAGGTGGAATTCACTCTGCTCATCGAAAAGGGCGATGTAGGCGTCCCAATCCTGCTGATCACACAGTTCGGCTTTGCGGTAGAGGAACTGCTCGATGGAATGTTGTAGTGCGCTCATTTCACACCTCCTTCAACTTCAGGGCTTTTTGTTCCAGACCTTGCAGAAGGAAGCGCTGCCAGGAACCGTGCTGATTGATGTAGAGGCCTTCATGGGTGAACTCGGTGCCAGTCAGCACCGGGTTGATGCCCAGGACCTCGCTGTTGGAAGTGGGGCCTTCGACCCATTTTTCACTGCCGCGGGACACTTCGTTCCAGCGTTCAAGGCGTGCCTGGAAGCCGCGCTGGGCTTCACGAAACTCCACCAGGTCGTCGGGGGTTCCCATGCCTGAAACGTTGAAGAAGTCTTCGAACTGACGAATGCGGTTTTCCCGGTCCGCGTCGGACTCACCCTTGACGCCGATGCACTGGCTGGTGATTTCTGTCTTGTTCCAGGCCACCGGACGCACGATACGCAGCTGCGAGCTGATCTGATCCATGAAGAACAGGCTTGGGTAGATGTTGAGGTTGCGCAGACGGTGCATCATCCACTCAGCCTGCTGCTGGCCGTATTCCTCCACCAGGCGCGGCATGACGCTGGCATAACCGGCGCGCACAGTCGGGTTGGGCATATCGCTGAACAAGAGGCTGTGGCCATTCTTGAACGAGAACCAGCCATCGTCGGTTTCCGCATCACCGGCACCCAGTTTGCTGTAGTCCAGTGTGCTGGAGCCGCCGCCGTTGGCGGCATTGACTTGCTGGCGATGTTGCACCGTGGAGACGTAGTTGTAGTGCACGGTGCTGACGTGATAACCGTCCAGACCGTTTTCGTGCTGCAGTTTCCAATTGCCGTCGTAGCTGTAGGTCGACTTGCCGGGCAGTATTTCCAGCTCGCCGGTAGGAGACTGGGCGACCATCATGTCGAAGAACACCTTTGCATCGCCGAGGTAGTCTTGCAGCGAGTCGCTGCCGTTGACGTCCAGGCTGATGAAGACGAAGCCTTTGTAGCTCTCGATCCGTGCTTTCTTCAGGCCGCGGGTAGCCTTGTCGAAGCCTTCCGGGTATTCCCCCGGGGCCTTGACCTTGACCAGGCGGCCGTCACTTTTGTAACACCAGGCGTGGAACGGGCAGGTGAAGGTGGACTGGTTGCCTTTGCTGACGCGAGTCAGGGTCGCGCCCCGATGCTGACAAGCGTTGATCAGCGCGTGAAGCTGATTGTTGCCATCGCGGGTGATGATCATGGGCTGACGACCCGCACGCATCGTCAGGAAATCATTGGGGTTGGCGATTTCACTCTCGTGGCAGGCGTAGATCCAGTTCTTCTCGAAGATCAGTTCCATCTCCAGGTCGAACAGTTCCGGCTCTGTAAACATGTCACGGGCAATGCGGTAAATGCCTTCAGCCGGACGGAAATCCAGGCAGCCCTGAATGTATTCTTGCCACTGCGCAATGCTTCTCGAATTGTTCATCAGGTACACCCTTTTGTAGTTTTTAGGCTCACCCCGATTGAAAGCCTTTTTGTGTGGTGCATCTATCCGGATTCGAGGCGATATCTATCCGCTTCTGAGGGGGTACGGCTCACTCTTTATGGGACATGCATGGCGGTTTTCTTTTGTGCGTTTTCATGATGATTTTTGCATTATGCGGATAGTGATTCCGAGGCGTTGAAAGTACGGTTGTAGCCTGATCTGTCACTCTTGTGGTGCTGCGATGAATCTGCAAACTCATGCCGGGAACAATGCTGAGTTTCAAGACATCCATGCGGTGCTTTAAAGCGTTTTCGGTTGGAAGCGGTAAGGCAGGCGCTGCTGGAAGGTGGATGCAATGGCAATATTACTGCGGTGGCGATGCAGTGGGGATTCACCCACTTGGGCCGATTCTCATCCGACTACAAGAAGTTATTTTTGGAAGTGCCGTCAAAAACAGTTGAACGGAGTCGAAAACACTAGTCATAAAGTCGGCTCATGAGTGGTGCTTTGTGCATTGCGGCCTCGGGGGGAGATCCGCAGCCATCGTTCGAGTGGCCTCAGGCGGAGGTTCTTTTATCGCTCGTTCAAATGGATTGGCTCGTGATCGCGGCCCCGAGCCTTGGTATCCGGTCGTGATCCGCGTCCTACCAAAGGACAATGTCGTAGGTAAGGTAGATCCGGTTGCTATCACGCCCCCGGGAAAAATCCGAGCGGTAGACATAGTTGCGAAGGCGCACGCCCAGGCCGTTGAAAGAACCTCCTTGAACGACGTAAGCCAGCTCGGTATCACGCTCCCATTCCTTGACGGTGGTATCGGATTTACCGTCATTGCCACTCAGGTAGCGCGTGGAAAAGGTCAAACCAGGCACGCCTGCGGCCGCGAAGTTGTAGCCGTAATTAAGCATCCAGGTCTTCTCGTCTTCCTCAATGAATTTGCCAATGCCAGCGTTACTGAATGAATAGACGGTAGCACCACTGATGAAGGGTAAGCCTGCATCGCCGCTAAGAGTCTGATAGCCACCCCCCATCGTATGGCCCGCGATGGCATATGACAGTTGGCCACTGAGCATGTCGTTGTCGATTTTGCCGTCGAAGGCAGATCCAGTATCAGCGCTATGGAAGTAGCGCAAGTCACTGGTGAGCACTCCACCGGCCAAGGGCAAGTCGTGTTGGATGCCTGCGAAGTTCTGGCGATAAAAGTTATCGAGCTCGCCATAGAAATAGCTCAGACGGAGGTCCTTGCCCAATTTATATTCGGCACCGGCGTAGCTGAAATCTCCTGATTTATCCCCACTGAAACCGTCAGGTACGATCGGCATGCTGTCGGTAGAGTCCCGGAGTTTGAAACGGTCCAGGTATCCTCCGGTGACGGTAAGGTTTTCTATGTCGCTGCTGCTTATTTGGGTGCCTTGATAGGTCTGTGGCAACAATCTCGCATCGTTGTAAATCAGCACAGGGGTCTTGGGCAGCAAGGTGCCGTATTTGACGGTGGTCTTTGCAAGCCGTGCTTTTGCTGTAACACCGGCACTGGCAAACTCGTCGGCCGCCCGACCGTCATCATGAACCGGCAATAGTCCGGTACCGCTACGGCCACGGCCTGAGTCGAGCTTGACCCCAAACAGACCAAGGGCATCAATGCCAAACCCCATCGTCCCTTGTGTAAATCCTGACTGATAGTCCAGCAAGAATCCTTGAGCCCACTCAGTTCGCTCACTTTTTGCGGTTCTCGCTGCTCGTGCGCTCATGCCGTGCTCGTCACGAAAGTTTTCATTGAAATACACATTTCGTAGTTGCAGTTTAAGTTTGCTGTCATCGATAAAGCCTTCGGCGCTGGCACCGGCCATTGGCAACAAACCTAAAACGCAAAACAAAGCCTGACGGGAATGCAAAAAACTCATGGCAAATTACTCATTGTTGTTATTTAGAGTGCAGGACAGCGCGCGCCTCGCTAGTGAGGCTCGTTGGAAGACGGCATAAGATTTGGGTGAATCAGGTGAACAGGCTGATTGCCCCGGTTAACAAGGCCAGTGCAGTAACCACCAGGGAGGTGAGCACCGCCCATTTGACGGTGGCTTTCTGGAAGTCGCCAATATCGCGGTCGACCATTCCCACCAGCAACAGAGTAGAAGCGACCAGTGGGCTCATCAGGTGTACAGGCTGTCCGAGAATAGACGCCCGGGCGATCTCCACGGGATCAATGCCATAAGCTGCGGCCGCATTGGCCAGGATCGGCAATACGCCAAAATAGTAGGCGTCGTTAGACAGCACGAAAGTCAGCGGCATGCTGGTGATCGCAACGACCAGTGGGAACAGGTGCCCCCAGGACGGCGGAATCCAGTCGACGAGGGTTTGGGCCAAGGCGTCGACCATTTTTGTACCAGAAAAAATCCCGGCAAAAATCCCGGCTGCGAACACCAGTAACACGACGGTCATGGCGTTGCCCGAATGGGCAAGGATGCGTTCTTTCTGAATGTCCAATTGTGGATAGTTGATCATCAGCGCCAGAACGAAGCCGATCAGGAACAGAATCGCGGAGTGCATCAGCCCCATCACGAGAGCCGCCATCACTGCAGCTACGAGTAGCAGGTTGATGTACGCAAGCTTGGGACGCTTGTGCGGTGTGTCCTCAAGAATCGCCTCGATGTAGCAATCGCCGCCACCACTTTGCAGCTGAACATTGCCGATACGCTTACGCTCGGCACGGCCCAGCAAAAACGCGGTAAAGACTACCCACATCGCACCACCAATCATGGTCGGTAGCAAGGGCACGAAGTATTTACCCGCATCGAGGCCCAATGCCGCGATCGCGCGAGTCGCGGGGCCGCCCCATGGCGTCATGCCACTCATAATGCTAAGAGACAACATAGCGATGGTCGCTAATATCATCGGGTTCATGCCAATACGCTTGTACAGCGGCAGCACTGCCGCGCAAGTAATCATGTAAGTGGTTGTGCCGTCACCGTCCAAAGCTACAAGCAAGGAGAGGAGGGCAGTGCCAACAGCGATCTTCATTGGGTCACCATTGACTCGCTTCAAAATTTTGCGAATCAGTGGGTCGAACAAACCGGCGTCGATCATCAAACCAAAGAACAGGATTGCGAATAAAAGGAGTGCGGCTGAAGGGGCGACCATTTTCAGGCCGTCGAGCATCATCTTGCCGGTGGTACCGCCAAAGCCACCGATGATGGCGAATACGATGGGTACAACAGTCAGTGCGACAATGGGCGACAGACGCTTAGTCATTATGAGGACGGTGAATACGACCACCATGGCTAAGCCAAGGAAAGCGAGCATAGAACGATTCTCTTGTTGTTATCGTTAGAGTGGCTGACGCCGAGGCATACGCACCCCAACCCGCTAAGCGACACGATCAACGGTGCCTGGCGGGTGGGTTTTGAGTAAAGTCAGGAGTAGGGACTATCCGATCTTGGCGTTCTTGGCGACTTTCAGGTCTTCCCAGGATTCTTTCTTGGCCAGCTCCTCAGCCGGAACAGGTTTTCCGTCCAGGGTCTGGATCAGCGTTTCCCGGTTGCAAGCATTTTCCGAGATAGAGATCACGACAGTTGCCACAGCATTGCTGGCCAGGCTGGTCAGTGCACGTGCCTCAGACATGAATCGATCGATGCCAATCAGCAAGGCCAAGCCGGCCAACGGAATGTCGTGCATCACGGTCAGCGTAGATGCCAGTGCGACAAAACCGCTGCCGGTAACCCCAGCGGCTCCTTTTGAGGACAAGAGCATGATCGCCAACATGGTGATGGTCTGGGTGAGGGTGAGGTCGATGTTGCAGGCTTGGGCAATAAAAATGGCGGCCAGCGACAGATAGATGGCAGTGCCATCCAGGTTGAACGAATAACCAGTCGGCAGCACCAGACCCACCACGCCTTTTTTGCAACCCAAGGCTTCGAGTTTCTCCAGCATGCGTGGCATCACAGGTTCGGTGGAAGAAGTCCCCAGCACCACCAGAAACTCCTCACGGAAGTATCGCAACAGCTTCCAGAGACTGAAGCCATTAGCGCGACAAATGCTTCCCAGCACCACGAAAACAAAGAAACCGCAGGCGATGTACAAAGTCATGATCAATTTCGCCAGCGAACCAAGCGAAGTGATGCCGTACTGCCCTACCGTGAACGCCAACGCGCCGAAAGCGCCGATGGGTGCAAAACGCATCAGGTAAGAGAAAATCTTGAAGACCATGTGCGACGCTGCTTCAAGAACGTCAAGCACCGGCTTGCCACGCTCGCCAAGCGAGGACAGGGCAAAGCCAGACAACACCGCAATGAACAGCACCGGCAGTACTTCACCTTTGCTGAATGCACCGATAAAGGTATCGGGGATGATGTGCATGAAAAACTCGACCACCCCCAGCTGCGCAGCCGACTCGGTGTATTGAGCCAGTCCGCTAGTGCTCAACTGACTCGGATCAATGTTCATGCCGGCGCCAGGCTTGAACACATAGACCGCGACCAGGCCGATGATCAGGCTGATCACCGTCAACCCAAGAAACAGCAACATGGTCTTGCTGAGCAAGCGACCGAGTGAACGCTTGTCACTCATCCCGGCAATACCGGTGACGATGGTGCAGAACACGACAGGTGCAATCATCATCTTGATCAGCTTGATGAAGGCATCACCGAGCGGTTTGAGAGCGATAGCTTGCTGAGCCCAGAAATGCCCGACGATTACGCCCAGCAGGACAGCGCAGAGAATCTGGAAATAGAGCGATTTAACAACTTTCATGGCATCACCCATTTTTAGAATTGTGCTGATGCAAAAATGCCAACGACTACCGGGTCTATCCGGCAAGTCGCGCAGAGGCGGTGGCGTAAACGTAACCGGCGAATAGCCTGCGTGCCGTGCGTACGACTGAGGCGCGAATGGTCTCACCCTTGGCACCGGTGTAGGACAACACGACGTCAATTGCGCCGCTTGGATGCTCGATTCGAACATTTTCCAGACGAGGGGTACTGATTCCACCCAGCATCTGCGCGACTACGCTGCCTTCAGTGACGCAAGCGGTGGCCAGGCCGATGGAGCCAGTAATGGCAAGGGCACGGTGGCAGTTGTGTGGCATGAAGTAGCGAACCTGGATCGTGCCACCGGCTTTAGCCGGTGATACCAATACGGGTTTGGGAATTACCTTGTCGCTGACATCACCTAGACCCATTGCGAGGCCTGCTTGAAGTCGCAACGACTCGAGGCGCCGCAAAAATTCCTTGTCGGCGTCCAGTTCGGCCGGGCTTTCATCTCCACGTTTGCCCAACTGGCCAGCTTCGACAAGAAGCATTGGCATTGCCATGTCGATGCAGGTCACAGGAACGTTATCGATCACATCCTGTGTGTTTCCTGTAGGGAAGAGTTTGCCAGTCTTGCTGCCGGCTGCATCGAGGAAGGTCAGTTGCACCGGAGCAGCGGTACCCGGCACGCCGTCGATTGCAGTCTCTCCCTCGTAACTGACTTTGCCATCCGGGGTCTGCACCTCGGAATTCACAAATGTCCCTGTGTTCAAATTGCGAATGCGCACACGAGTACGCTCGCGGGACGCCTTGACCAAGCCCTGTTCAATAGCAAACGGGCCAACGGCACAAAGCATGTTGCCGCAGTTGGGTGCGGTATCTACCCGACGTTGTGAAACCATCACTTGTACGAACAGATAGTCGACATCCGCGTCTGGGTGCAACGAAGGGCTGACGATAGCTACTTTGCTGGTTTGCGGGCTGCCGCCGCCGATGCCATCGATTTCCAGCTCATGACCTGAGCCCATCAGGTTGAGCAGCAGCTCGTCACGGGCTTCGATGGATGCAGGTAAATCCCAAGCGAGAAATACCGGGCCTTTGGAGGTACCGCCGCGCATTAGCACACAGGGAATTCTTTGCATGACACAGACTCTTGTTGATCAATCGGGGTAATTGATGTTCTGAAGGCAAGAGTGTCAGGCTTTAAAAAATGTTTCCAATGCAAATATCGTCGCTATTATTGCGTTTGACGAATGATTAAATTGAGATAGATTGCTATCCATCCTCGTTGCTGGCGTGACAAAAAATGGACTATGAGCTTAATGACATACGATCTTTCGTGAAGATTGCCGAACTGGGCAGTTTTCACGAAGCGGCTGATGCCCTGCATCTGTCTCAGCCAGCCTTGAGCCGGCGAATCAAAAAGCTGGAAGAAGGGTTGGGAACCGCATTGCTCGATCGCACAACGCGCAAGGTCAGCCTGACCAGCGTAGGTAGAGATTTTCTGCCTAAGGCACGGCGATTACTGGACGATTTCGATGAGTCGATTCTCAATATCCGCGAGCTCGCGGAACGTCAAATTGGCAGGGTGACCCTGGCGTGTATTCCGACTGCCGCATTCTACTTTCTGCCTTCGGTGATCCGCCTGTACAACGAGCGCTATCCTAAAATTCGAATCCGACTGCTGGACCTTAGTGCGAATGAAGGCCTTGAGGCGGTCCTGCGGGGCGAAGCCGATTTCGGCATCAATATGATGAGCGGCCAGCACCCGGATATCGAGTTCGTGCCATTAGTGAATGAACCTTTTGTGTTGGCCTGCAGGCGTGATCATGAGTTGGCTGAACGTAGCTCGGTGACTTGGTCTGAGCTCAGCGATTATCGTCTTATCGGCGTTGGTCGCCTGAGCGGAAACCGTATGCTGCTGGATCACGCTTTATCAGGCTTGAGCTGGCGCCCACAGTGGTTCTACGAGGTACAGCACTTGTCTACTTCTCTGGGCCTGGTAGAGGCTGGGCTCGGCGTATCGGCGATGCCAAGTCTGGCAATGCCTGCCGGGGATCACCCAACGCTGGTAAGCGTCCCTTTGATAGAGCCTGTGGTGAATCGATCGTTGGGGTTGGTTTACCGTCGGGGGGCATCACTATCCCCCGCAGCGGAGAAATTCGTTTCAATACTGCTCGAACAATGGCCGCAATAAGGGAGCGGCGATTTTTATAGTAAGCGTCGTCGAGCAGACTTCACTGGTGAGTGGGTGGGCTTCACCCTCCCATTAACCCCGTCCTGTCAATGGCCGGGGTTTTTTGGGAGGGGCTGGGCAGGTTTTACTCGACGGCCTTGACCATGTCTTCGATGACTTTCTTCGCGTCGCCGAACACCATCATGGTCTTGTCCAGGTAGAACAGCTCGTTGTCCAGACCGGCATAGCCGCTGGCCATCGAGCGCTTGTTGACGATGATGGTCTTGGCCTTGAATGCCTCGAGGATCGGCATGCCGGCAATCGGCGATTTCGGATCGTTCTTCGCCGCCGGGTTGACCACGTCGTTGGCGCCCAGCACCAGCACCACGTCGGCCTGGCCGAACTCGGAGTTGATGTCGTCCATCTCGAACACCTGGTCGTAAGGCACTTCGGCCTCGGCCAGCAACACGTTCATGTGCCCCGGCATGCGACCGGCCACCGGGTGGATCGCGTACTTCACGGTCACGCCG
>NZ_JBFUHY010000012.1:0-103264 GCF_056402155.1 Pseudomonas sp. P4_C1 | reverse complement strand
GGATTACATGGGTCATCAAGTTTCATTCGAAGGTTTAAGCGTTGCCAGAATGGAAGCCATTTCGGAAAGCCTGAGTTCCATATCACGCAGTCGTTGCTTTTCCTCGAGTGCGTTTTGTATGGCGCAGCGATCATCTTCGCCGAGCAACCGCCAGAGCGTGAGAATGGTGTTTTCCCGTGCTGTGCTTTCCTGATTGGCTTCCGAAGAATTAGTAACTGTTTGTCTCAAAATCGGACCTTCGCCCAGCAGCAGCCAGTCAAGGGATATTCCCCGGTTTTGAGCGATTTCTACGCATAGTGAGTATGGCGTGCTATCGCGCCCTTTCCAGCTGCTAAGGGTTTGCGGGCTGATCTGTAGCGCGGAAGATAAAGAGGCATCGGTTTTTGTGCCCGTGACTTGCTTTAATCGAGCCAGAACAGCTTGTGATTTTTTGCTACGCAATTTGAGCCTCTTTCTTTTGACTTATGCTTTTTGAGTGCCTAATTTATGCGTAATGAATACTTTTTTTCATGTGAGTAATCAATCTTCAAAGATGAGTCAGAAGAATACGATGTTGAAACTTCCTAATAGTATCAGGGTGATTTCCTACGAGCATGGCTCGAACCCATTACACGTCCGCCGGATGCACCTCCTTATGCCTGGCAGACACTGTTCGCAAGTCCGGAGTGCCGCGATGAACGTTTCAAGCAGTATTGCGTTTGATCAGGTTGATTGCCACTCAATGACCGTCGGGAATCAAGCATGAGTACTTATAAAATGGTGTGTCCGCACTGCTTGAACAGGATGCGCATCCGCACCAGCGAGGGCCGACATATTTTCCTGCGGGTGGCGTATCTGCAATGTACGTCGGAAGCTTGCGGTTGGTCCGTACGTGCCGAGTTTGAAATGACCCATGAACTTTCGCCCAGCGGCATGCCCAATCCGGCCGTACGTTTGCCTTGCGCCGGACCCGATTTGCGCCGTGCCGCCCGGCCCGTAGCAGTCAGTCCTGCCACGACAGACGTGCCGCAGGGGGCGTGAGCATGAAAATCATCGATGAATATGCAGACCTGAATGGGGAGCTGCTGGCTATAGCCCAGGCGTTTCTGGGGCGCCATGAAAGTGAAGGGGGGAACGATGATCAAGTCCTGTTTTGTCGCGCGGTGAAGCATCTGCAGAATATGGATGTACCGATGTACCTGGCGGAAAGGCTGGTTAGCCGTGCCTACGGCGTACTCAAGTCGTGCAACGACCGGCGGCGCCTGGATATCGAGGCAAGTTCCGAAACGGTCGCCGTGGTGACTGACCCTGCCAATGGCCTGACTTGGGCGGTACCAGTGGGGCTGATCGTCAAACACATCATCAACTCGCCGAACAACCGCAGGCTTCGCTTGGTGGAACCCTGAGTTTTCGGCGGTTGTATTGAGGTCCTGGGCATCATGACTGGGACCTGCCGCAAAATAACTCCGTGCCCAAAGTCCTCGTCCCCCTTAAAATAACGGCATTCTCCGATTTGCATCGCCTGAGGCCGTTTTTCCATGTCCGTCACCGCCACTCCCGCCAGTCTCGCGCCGGATCATCACACCCAGTTCATCGACCTGGTGCAAACCAGCCTCGAGCAAAATGCGTTCATCAAACTGGTGCTGGCCAGGTACGTGGGTGATGAAACGGACCTGCAGCGGATCATCATCAAACCGGTGACGGTCAAGGCGCTGCCTAGCCTGTCCTTTGTCTACCGCTACAAGACCCGCGACATCACCAAGAACCTGCCGCTGGCCGAAGGTGTGGCAAGCATTGCCGGACTGCTGCCAGCGTCTTTCAAAAATGCGCATTTGTTGGCGTTGACCGACGAAGTCCAGCTCGAATACAGCAAAAAGGGCAAGTCATCGCTGTTCAAGAGCAAACCTCAACAATTGCGCGAAGTGCCATCGGCCGAGCACAACCGTGAGAAAAACCGTTTTCTTGACCTGAGCCGGCCGTTTCTCGCCGACCTGGGTGTGACCAACAAGCAGCATGAACTGATCCCGGCGATGTCGCGCAAGTGGAAGCAGATCAACAAGTTCATCGAAGTGTTCAGCCATGCGCTGACCTCGTCGCCCCTGGCGCTGGACAAACCGGTGCGCGTGGCGGACTTCGGATCGGGCAAGGGTTACCTGACCTTCGCCATCCACGACTATCTGCGCAACACCTTGAAGGCCGAAGGTGAAGTGACCGGCGTCGAGTTGCGTGAAGACATGGTCACCCTGTGCAACGCCGCGGCCGCCAAGCTTGAACACCCCGGCCTGGTGTTCAAGTGCGGTGACGTGCGCAGCGTGGCACCGAGCGAGCTGGATGTAATGATCGCCCTGCATGCCTGCGACATCGCCACCGACTATGCGATCCACACCGGCATCCGCTCCGGCGCGGCGATCATCATGTGCTCGCCGTGCTGCCACAAACAGATCCGCCTGCAAATCCAGAGCCCGGCGCTGCTCAAGCCGATGCTGCAATACGGCCTGCACCTGGGCCAGCAGGCGGAAATGGTCACCGACAGTTTGCGCGCGTTATTCCTTGAGGCCTGCGGCTACGAGACCAAGGTGTTCGAGTTCATCTCACTGGACCACACCAACAAGAACAAGATGATCCTGGCAGTCAAACGCGCCGAGCCGGGGGACCCGGCCCGGTTGCTGGCGAAGATTCAGGAACTGAAGGACTTCTATCACATCAGCGAGCATTGCCTGGAAACCTTGCTGCGCGCTGACGGTTACCTTTGATCCTGTGGGAGCGAGCTTGCTCGCGATGGCGGATTTACAGTCGACAGATGTGTTGAATGTGATGTCCCCATCGCGAGCAAGTCGGATCGCCGCACCGTCGCTCCCACAGGATTGGGTTTGATCGCGGTCTTGCGTCCCAGCATCACAGTCACAATGACGCCGGCAGCAAACAGCCAGGTAATCGGCTCCACATGTTCACCGAAGAACAGCGCCGAGAAGGCGATGGTGAAGAAGATCTGCAGCAACTGGATCTGACTGACCCGGGCAATGCCGCCCATGGCCAGCCCGGCGTACCACGCGAAGAAGCCGATGAACTGCGAAAACAGCGAGACATAACCGAAGGCCCACCAGGTCTTGGCGGAAATTTCGCCCTGATGTTGCAGCGCCAGATACACCACCGGCCCGATCAGCAACGGCGTCGACAGCACCAGTGCCCAGCAGATCACCTGCCAGCCGCCCATCTCCCTGGCCAGTCGGCCTCCCTCGGCGTAGCCCAATCCGCCCACTGCAATGGCCCCCAGCATCAGCAAATCACCGGCCTGAATGCTGCCGGCACCGCTGATCAGTGCATAACCGAGCACCAACGCGCTGCCCAATGCGGCGCAGGCCCAGAAGGCTTTTGAAGGCCGTTCATGGGACAACCACGCGGCATACAGGGCCACGCACAGCGGCTGCAAACCGTTGACCAGCGCACCGTGGGACGCCGGCAAGGTTTGCATGGCCCAGGCCGACAATACCGGGAAACCGAGGATCACCCCGGCCATCACCAGCGTCAGGCCTTTGACCTGTTTCCAGGTCGGCCATTTTTCCCGGTGCCACAGCAACAACAACGCCGCCGGAACCGCTGCAAACAGTGCCCGGCCCAGGCCATTGAGCAGCGGGTGCAGTTCCTGCACGACGATCCGCGTGAAGGGCAGGGTGAGGCTGAAGATCACAACGCCGAGCAGGCCCAGGGCCATGCCGGTGTTTTCGCGCGAGGACATGATGGCAACCAGAATCGTGGAGGGTGGGAGAGGGTGTTATCTAGCCATAAACCCGGGGCTGTGGCGCTTACAGCTGGCTACAGAAGTATCCGTACAGTTTGAGGCCGCCATCGCGAGCAAGCTCGCTCCCACAGGTCCTGTGTCGTTCTCGTGGCCAACGCAAAACCTGTGGGAGCGTGGCTTGCCCGCGAAGAACGATAACGCGGTCCATCAGGTAGTAGCCGGTTGTTACCCACCCCACCGGATAAGGACTACCTTGAATACTCCTGCACGCCCACTTCCAGAGGAGTCCTCCCATGGCTGCGAAAAAAATTCTGATGCTGGTTGGTGATTACGTCGAAGACTATGAGGTGATGGTGCCGTTCCAGGCGCTGCTGATGGTCGGCCACACAGTACACGCCGTTTGCCCGGACAAAACTGCCGGCCAGACCGTGCGCACGGCGATTCATGACTTTGAAGGCGATCAGACCTACAGCGAAAAACCCGGTCACCTGTTTGCCCTCAACTTCGATTTCGCCAAGGTCAACGCCGCCGATTATGACGCCGTGCTGATTCCGGGCGGCCGTGCGCCGGAGTATCTGCGCCTGAACGAAAAAGTCCTGGAACTGGTGCGCGCATTCGACAAGGCCGGCAAACCGATCGCCGCCGTGTGCCATGGCGCGCAGTTGCTGGCGGCAGCGGGTGTTCTCGAAGGTCGCGAATGCAGCGCTTATCCGGCCTGCGCTCCGGAAGTGCGACTGGCGGGCGGTACGTATATCGATATTCCGGTGACGGACGGCCATGTTCAGGGCAATCTGGCCACGGCTCCGGCCTGGCCTGCGCACCCGAACTGGCTGGCCGGTTTCCTGGGGTTGCTGGGTACCAAAATCACGCTGTAACGAGGGGGCATGTCCATGTGCGAGCTGTACGTCAAAGCCGACCCGATTCTTTACGAATCGCGCTCCCGCTCGCTGCGCATCTGCGGGGTGGTCACCACCCTGCGGCTGGAGAATCAGTTCTGGGACATCCTCAGCGAAATCGCCGAGGTCGATGGCATGACCACCAATCAGTTGATCGCCAAGTTGTATGAAGAGGTGATGGACTATCGCGGCGAGGTGGTCAATTTCGCTTCGTTCTTGCGGGTGAGTTGTACGCGGTATCTGAGCCAGCGGCGGACGTCGGCGCCGGAGTTGTCGGTGGTTCGGGCAGTGGTGAAATAGCTGCAACCGCATTGCCCCTTTCGCGAGCAAGCTCGCTCCCACAGGGATCACGCTGAACCTGTGGGAGCGAGCTTGCTCGCGATGGGGCCGGTACAGACGACAGAAACACCAGGCTGGTCTTTACTGTGAAGCGCGCAACCTCTCAATCGCCCAGGAGAAAGAGCATGTCCGGATGGTATGAAGTGAGCAAAAGCAGCAATGGCCAGTTCAGGTTTGTCCTCAAGGCGGCCAACGCCGAGACCATCCTGACCAGCGAGCTGTACACCACCCACGCCGCCGCCGACAAAGGCATCGCCGCGGTCCAGGCCAACAGCCCGCTGGATGAGCGTTACGAGAAGAAAACCACCAAGGATGGCCACCCGTATTTCAACCTCAAGGCAGGCAACCACGAGATCATCGGCAGCAGCGAGGCCTATTCCTCCGCTGCAGCCATGGAGAAAGGCATCGCCAGCGTGAAGGCTAATGGCCCGAGCAAAGTGGTCAAGGACAAGACCTTGCCAGTGCTTTGAACGCTACCTTCACATCCAGTACCAATCCTGTGGGAGCGAGCTTGCTCGCGATGGCGGTCTGACAATCAACATCTGTGTTGAATGTAATGGCCTCATCGCGAGCAAGCTCGCTCCCACAGGGGTAATGCGATCCGACAATGGCGGCAGCCGCGTCGCCGCTAAACCTCGACCGGAACCGCCAGCTTCGGGCCACCCAGCGCATGGCTCTTGGAATCAAAAAACCGCAACTCCACACCCGTCCCCTCAAACACCTTCGCGTAATGCCGCTTCTGGTGCTGGATGAATGCCTTGCTGCGCGGATAGATCGAGATCGCCACCACCTGCGGCTTCGCCAGGCGCAAGGCGTGGATGATATGACTGTCCTGCTCCCCCAACGCATGGCCGAAGATGCACAGTGCCTGGCCGTGACCGAGTAGTTGCTCGTAGCAGAACGACAGATAGTCCGAACTGCGGATGGTCTTGAGCTTGTCCGCGCTCGGCCCTTCGTTGACGAACAGCGGCACGTCGTCGAGGGTCTTGATCGTGTTGTTGATGGCGAAACTGCCCAGCAAGGTGCCCTCGGTCGACATCAGCTTGCGCGCCGTGCCGTCCTGGTTGCGCACCAGATGCAGACCGCCGTGCAGGTACAGCAAACGGGTTTTGTCGGTGGCCGTGTCGCTCAGGTCGAAACCGGGTTCTGCGCCCTGGAACAAATCGGTGATCGCCTCGGGCTGCTGTTGCACCGCCCAGTAGTTGAGCAGGTCGTAATTGGTGGTGAACACCGTGCGATAACTGGCCAGTTCCTGATTGATGGTTGCCAGCGTCGAGGGCACCACCAGCCGCCACGGGATATGCACCGCATGCACGGTGTTGATCAGCGCTTCCTTGATCGCGTAGTAGCGATTGCGCGGGGCGGCGGAGCTGACAGCCAGGGCCTTGTTAACCCGGCTGGTGGTTTTCAGTGCACTCAGTACCTGCTCGAAACTGCGGGTCTGCAGCGCATCGAACACGCTCAGCTCGGACGGGCTCAAGGGTTTTTCTTCAACGGTGCGGGCGTTTTCGAACAGCGACTCGTAGCCGAAATCGTCCCACACCGCGCGACTGGCGCCGTTGCCCACCAGCAAACCACTGAACGAAGCGGTGTTGCGCAAGGCGTTCCAGTCTTCAAGTTGGGCATCGACATCCTGGAAATCGGTCATTGCGGTCTTCGTCTCACGGCAAAAGGTCTTTGGGCGGCGACTTTATCACGACCGGGTGCCCGGACCACGGCACGACGCGGGCGAAGAACGCTATGCTGCGATTCTGTCTGAGCCGACTTCGCCGAGTACCCGATGCTGCAAAAAAGCCTGATCCGCCGTCTCGACCTGATCACTCTGCAATTGTTCGTCGCCGTGCATGAAGAGGGCACGCTGACTCGTGCCGCCTCGCGCGAAGCGATTGCCGTTTCGGCGGCGAGCAAGCGCTTGATGGAGCTGGAGGAGGCACTGGGCATCAGCCTGTTCGTGCGCCAGGCCAAGGGCATGTCCCTGACGCCTGCCGGTGAAACCCTGCTGCACCATGCCCGGCAGATGCTGTTCAACGTCGAGAAAATGGGCCTTGAACTGGGCGAGCACAGCCACGGTGTACGCGGTTATGTGCGGATGCTCGCCAACCTGTCGGCGATCATTCAGTTTTTGCCCGAGGACCTGCGGGACTTTTCCGAGCGTCACCCACAGGTCAAGACCGACCTCGAAGAACGCCCCAGCGCCGGGGTGATTCAAGGCGTGCTCGACGGGGTGGCCGACCTCGGGATCTGTTCCATCGACAGTGATATCAAAGGCCTGCACAGCGTGCTGTATCGCCAGGACAAACTGGTGGTGTTGATGCCGCCCCATCATCCGCTGGCGAGCCGTTCGAGCCTGGCATTCGCCGATACGCTGGACAGCGATTACGTTGGCTTGCATGCCGCCAGTTCGATCAACATGCGTACCCATGCCGCGGCCCGGGAGGCCGGCAAGGTGTTGCGGGTGCGCATTCATGTGCCAGGGTTCGATGCCATGTGCCGCATGATCCAGGCCAACATGGGGATTGGCATCCTTCCGCAGCGGGCCTATGAATTGTTTGGCCGGGCACTGGGTTTGCACGCGGTGCCGTTGACGGACGAATGGTCGGACCGGGCGTTGATCCTGGTGGTGCGCGATGAGGCGTTGCTGTCGCCGGTGAGCCGGATGTTGTTTGAGCATTTGCGGGGGGATGTCTGAAAGATCCCGGCTGGTAGCGCTGGCCCCATCGCGGGCAAGCCCGCTCCCACAGTGGGCAATGTGAAGCACAAGTTGTGCGAACACCGAAGATCCCTGTGGGAGCGAGCTTGCTCGCGATGACGGACTACAGGTCACGACAATCTTCCAGAGCGTTCGCATTTCGCGAACGCTCGTTGCCAACTGAAGGTTGGATTCCCGAGCCCCCTGTCCTCTAGCCTTGGCGCATATTCCAAGAACAAGAGGTACCCCGCGATGACTGCCCCCTTGAGTGCGATCAAAGTGATCGAGATCGGCACGCTGATCGCCGCGCCGTTTGCGGCGCGCATGCTGGCCGAGTTCGGCGCCGAGGTGATCAAGATCGAAGCCATGGGCCAGGGCGATCCCTTGCGCAAATGGCGCAAGCTGCACGAAGGCACCTCGCTGTGGTGGTACCTGCAATCGCGCAACAAGAAGTCCCTGGCGCTGAACCTCAAATCCCCCGAAGGCATCGAACTGGTCAAGCAACTGGCAACCAGCGCCGATGTGCTGATCGAAAACCTGCGCCCCGGCGCCCTGGAGAAACTCGGCCTCGGTTGGGACGTATTGCATGCGCTCAACCCCAACCTGACGCTGGTGCGGATTTCCGGTTATGGCCAGACCGGCCCGTACCGCGATCGTCCGGGTTTCGGTGCCATCGGCGAAGCCATGGGCGGTATTCGCTACACCACCGGCACGCCCGGTTCGCCGCCGGCGCGGGTCGGCGTCAGCCTTGGCGATTCCCTGGCGTCGCTGCACGCGGTGATCGGCGCACTGATGTCATTGCTGCGGGTCAAGACCGGGCAGGGCGGCGGGCAAATCGTTGACGTGTCCCTGGCCGAAAGCGTGTTCAACGTCATGGAAAGCCTGGTGCCGGAATACGACATGCTTGGCCATGTGCGTGAGCGCAGCGGTGGCGCCTTGCCGGGCATCGCGCCGTCCAACACCTATCTGACCGCCGACGGCGCCTACGTGGTGATTGCCGGCAATAGCGATCCGATTTACAAGCGCCTGATGCAAACCATCGGCCGCCCGGATCTGGCCGAAGCCCCGGAGTTCGCCCACAACGACGGGCGTGCAGCCAAAAGCAATGTGCTCGACGCCGCCATCACCCACTGGACCAGCAGCCTGCCCATCGACGAGGTACTGGCCGCGCTGGAGGCCGCCGAAGTCCCGGCCGGGCGCATCTATTCGGTGGCCGACATCGTCGCCGATCCGCACTACCAGGCGCGGGACATGCTGCTCAATGCCGAGCTGCCCGGTGGCGCCACGGTGAAGATGCCGGGCATCGTGCCGAAACTCTCCGAAACCCCCGGCGGCGTGAACTGGTCCGGTCCCGGTCTGGGCCAGCACACCGACGGCATCCTCGCGCAACTGGGCCTTACCGTTGCCGACATAGAGCGCCTGAAAGTCGAAGGAGTGGTGCAATGATCACCGATTATTCCGATAGCCTGATCGTGCAGGAAGTGTCCCCGCGCGACGGCTTGCAGATCGAGCCGACCTGGGTTGAAACCGACGACAAGATTGCATTGATCAATCAACTGTCGCAGGCCGGATTCAGCCGTATCGAAGCCGGTTCGTTCGTGTCGCCCAAGGCCATTCCAGCGCTGCGCGATGGTGAACTGGTGTTCAAGGGCATTACCCGACAACCGGGGGTGATCTATGTCGCGTTGATCCCCAACCTCAAGGGCGCGCAACGGGCACTGGCGTGCAGTGCCGATGAACTGAACCTGGTGATGTCCGCCAGCCAGACTCATAACCTGGCGAACATGCGCATGGGTTGTGATGATTCGTTGGCAGCGTTCGGCGAGATCGTGCAGTTCGTTGGTGACAGTCCTGTGCGACTCAACGGCAGCGTCGCCACCACCTTCGGCTGCCCGTTCGAAGGCAAGATCGATGAAGACCGCGTACTGCAAATCGTCGAGGCCTATCAGGAACTCGGCATCCAGGGCATCACCCTGGYCGACACCACGGGCATGGCCAATCCGCGTCAGGTCGACCGGCTGGTGCGCCGGGTGCTGCAACGGGTGTCCCCAGCGGACCTGACCCTGCATTTTCACAACACCCGCGGCCTTGGCCTGTGCAACGTGCTGGCCGCTTACGAGGCCGGTGCCCGACGCTTCGATGCGGCCCTCGGTGGCCTCGGTGGCTGCCCGTTTGCACCGGGAGCATCGGGAAACATCTGCACCGAGGATCTGGTGAACCTGTGCGACGAAGTCGGCATTCACACCGGTATCGATTTGCCGCTGTTGCTGAAATTGTCCCGAGGATTGCCGGCGCTGCTCGGCCACGAAGTACCCGGTCAACTGGCCAAGGCCGGGCGCAATTGCGACCTGCATCCGATCCCCACCTGACACCAATCCCCTGTAGGAGCGAGCCTGCTCGCGATAGCGGTGGGTCAGTCAACATCAATGTTGGATGTGACTCAGCCATCGCGAGCATGCTCGCTCCCACAGTAAAAAAGCACCTCAACCAGACAACAAAAACAATCGGACACCCACGGGAAGTCCGCCTGGAGAACCGCAATGAGCCTTAATGCACTGGAGGCGGGCGCGAGCCCGGCCGTTAGCCACGACACCGAAAAAGCCCTGGTCAGCAAAGTCGCCTGGCGCCTGATGCCGCTGATCATGGTCTGCTACCTGTTCGCTTTTTTCGACCGCATCAACATCAGCTTCGCCAAGTTTCAGCTGCAGACCGACCTGAGCCTGAGCGACACCGCTTACGGCCTGGGTGCCGGGTTGTTTGTGGTCGGCTATGTGATTTTCGAAGTGCCGAGCAACATGATGCTGTACAAGGTCGGCGCACGCCGCTGGATCGCCCGGATCATGATGTCCTGGGGCCTGGCCACGGCGGCCATGGTGTTCGTCAACAGCGAATGGCAGTTCTACGTGCTGCGCTTCGTGATCGGTGCGATGGAGGCGGGTTTCGCCCCGGGCGTGCTGTATTACCTGACCCTGTGGTTCCCGCAGCACTACCGCGGACGCATCACCTCGATGCTGTTCCTGTCGTCGGCGTTCGCCGGCCTGGTGGGCGCGCCGTTCTCCGGGCTGGTGCTGCAACACCTCGACGGTGTGCTGCAAATGCGTGGCTGGCACTGGCTGTTCCTGCTCGGTGGCGTGCCGTGCATCGGGCTCGGTCTGCTGGTGCTGACCCTGCTCAAGGACCGCATCGAAGACGCCCATTGGCTGACGCCTTCGGAGAAGACCCTGCTGGCCAGTCGCATCGCCCAGCATGAGCCGCACAAGAGCGGTGGTTCGCTGCTCGCCGCACTCAGGATTCCGGGTTTCCTGACCTTGGGCCTGATTTATTTCCTGATTCAGGTGGCGTCCTACGGCTTGAACTTCTGGGCGCCGCAACTGATCCGCAGCGCCGGCACCGAAAGCCCGGTGATGATCGGCTTGCTGACGGCCATCCCGTACATCTGCGGTGCCATCAGCATGGTAGTGATCGGACGCCTGTCCGATGCTTCCGGCGAGCGCCGCAAGTTTGTCGCCGGTCTGGTGGCGGTCGGTGCGATCGGGTTCTTCTGTGCGGGGATTTTCGCCAACCACACGACCTTCCTGATTGTCGCACTGGGCCTGCTCGGTGCCGGGATCATCGCCTCCATCCCGAGCTTCTGGACCCTGCCGCCGAAACTGCTGGCCGGTGCCGGCGCGGGCGCTGCCGGCGGGATTGCGGTGATCAACACCCTGGGCCAGTTCGGCGGCATCGTCAGCCCGGTGATGGTCGGCCGGATCAAGGACCTGACCGGCAGCACCACGCCGGCGCTGTATGTCATTGGTGTCTGTGCGCTGATTGCGGTGGCGCTGTTGCTGTGGGGGTTGCCGCAGAAGTTGCGCACTCTGGACAAGTTCTAAACGGTTCGCAGGCTACGCCGGTTCCTGTACGGACCACGCATCCGTGCCGGGGCTGGCGAAGGCTGTGATCAAAGGTCTGAAGTCTGTGGTGACAACGCTGACGCCATCGCGAGCAAGCTCGCTCCCACATTGGTTCTGCGTCGAATAGGTTATTTGCATTCACCACAATCACTGTGGGAGCGAGCTTGCTCGCGATGACTGCCTGACAAGCACCACAGCACTGTCGCCTTACCCCGTAACCAAAGTTTTGCTCGGTGTGGCACCGAATTGAATCAACACCACCCCTGCCATCAACAGCGCCACCCCAAACACCTTCGGCAAGGTGACCTGCCGCTCCACCAACCCAAACCAGCCGTAGTGATCCAGCAATAACGACGCCACCACTTGCCCCGCCAGCGCCAATGCCATGAACCCCGCGGCACCCAGCTTGGGTAGCAGCACCAACACCAGGGAAATAAAACAAACCCCAAAAGCACCACCGGCCCACATCCAGAGCGGCGCCTTGCTGATGAACGCCAGTGACGGCAACGGCAAGCGCATCGCAATGATGATCGGCAACAACACCACAACGCTCACCAGCAACGAGGCGAGCGTCGCCCACAACGGATGGCCCAACCCGCGCCCGAGATTGACGTTGATGGCGCTCTGAAACGGCACCACCGCCCCGGCGATCATCGCCAGCCCTATCAGACCGGCCCAATGCAACGTACTCATGTTCATGCTCCAACAGGTTTTGCTGGACTCTAGGGTATTCATCGCGCAGATTTAAATTCCGTTTTGTTATCCAGAACATGCAGCAAATGAATGATCTTCGACGCATCGACCTCAACTTGCTGGTGATCCTCGACGCCCTGCTCAGCGAGCAACACGTGACTCGGGCAGCCGAGCGTCTGCACTTGAGCCAGCCAGCAGTCAGCCATGCGCTGGCGCGTTTGCGTGACCTGCTTGGCGATCCGCTGCTGGTGCGCGCCGGGGCCGGCCTTGTACCGACACCGCGAGCGCTGGAACTGGTGGCCCCGCTGGCCGAAGCCCTGGCCCAGGTGCAAGCGCTGCTGGCGCCGAACGCCTTCGATCCCGCGACCACCCGGCGGACCTTCCGCCTGGCGATGTCCGACTATGGCGCCGCCATTGTCTTGCCGAGACTGATCCGAACCTTGCGCCGTGAAGCGCCAGGCATTGACCTGCAAGTCAGCCATGGCAGCCGCGAAAGCATGCTCGAAGGGGTGCTCAACGGTGACATTGATGTCGCCGCCGGTGTATTCCCGGAAATGCCCAACGAATTGCGCAGCACAGCGCTGTTCGAAGAGCACTACGCCTGCCTTGTGGACCGCAACAGCCTGCCCGCCGATGGTGTCCTCGACTTGCCCACCTATCTGGCTCGGCCCCATGTACTGTTGGAAATGCGCGGCAGCGGTACCCCGGAGATCGAGCGTGCGCTGACCGCCTTGCGGGAGCGTCGGCGTGTCGCCATCAGCCTGCCGCATTGGCGCGTGGCCCCACAGCTCATCAGCGGCACCGACCTGATCCTCACCGTCGCGTCGCGCGGATTGCGCGATATCGATGAGTCCTCATTGGTTGTCGTGCCTCCACCGTTTCACATTCCATCGTTCACCTTTGTACTGGCCTGGCACAAGCGTCGAGGCGGGGATCAGGCGTTGAACTGGCTGAATGAGCGGATCGTGCAGGGGACCCACCGTTGAAGAATTTCTGTCGCGATCAGGCAGTCGACAGCTGAAGACCTGATATAGACTGGCCACCATTCACCAAGCAGTTCAAAAGGACTCCCCATGACCCCATCGTTGCTAATGGCCGTGCTTGCCTCGGGTTTTATCTACGGCATCACCCCGGGGCCGGGTGTGCTGGCGGTGTTCGGCATTGGCGCGGCCCATGGGCGACGGGCCGGGGCAGGGTTTCTGTGCGGGCATTTGCTTGGCGATGTGATCTGGTGCAGCACGGCGCTGATCGCGATTGTCGGTGCGCGGGAGATCGGCAGTACCGCGTTCGACGTGCTCGGTGTGCTCAGCGGCCTGTACCTGTTCTGGCTCGGCTGGCGTGCGGTGCGCGCCCGGCGCAGCAGCGCTGATGCGCCACAGGGCCCGGCGCGGCAACCGTTCTGGCACGGCATTCTGTTCGGTTTGACCAATCCGAAGGCCTATCCGGTGGCGGTGGCGACGTTCACGGCCCTGTTGTCGAGCCGCGCGGAACTGCTCAACTGGTCAATGTTGCCGGCGCTGATCGCCCTGAGTTTCGTCGGCGGGTTGCTCGCCTACGCTATTCTCATTGGCGTTGTCGGTGCTCGGCGAGTGCGCAGCTTGTACCAGCGTCATGAACTGGCAATCACCCGGTTGTGCGGGGTGATGTTCATCGGTTTCGCCATTAACGCGCTGGTCCATGCGTTGCCGGGGCTGATGCCGAACAAGGCTTGAATATGATCACAAGGATGCAAGGCCGACAGGGCAGGGATGATTGATAAGCGCTGCATTATCGGGACACCCACGCTGAACCATGGAAAACCGAAATTCCGCGCCACTGGCAAGCTATATCGATCTGTTGCTGGACGCCGTCTGTGCGGTGGATAAACAGGGCCGCTTCGTCTTTGTCAGTGCGGCGTGCGAGCGTATTTTCGGCTACAGCGCCGATGAGATGATCGGAGAGACGATGATCGATATGGTGCACCCGGCCGATCGCCAGCGCACCCTCGACGCCGCGCGGGAAATCATGGGTGGCGAACCCAAGCTCAACTTCGAAAACCGCTACCTGCGCAAGGACGGCAGCGTGGTGCACATCCTCTGGTCTGCACGTTGGTCCGAGGACGATCAGTTGCGCATCGCGGTGGCCCGCGACATCACCGAACGCAAGCAGGCCGAATCCCGCCAGGCCGCGCTGTATGCGATTTCCGAAGCAGCCCATGCGGCAGAGGATCTGCTGGCGTTGTTCAAACGCATCCACATGATCATCGGCGAATGGCTGCCGGCACTGAATTTTTCCGTGGCGCTGTACGACGAGCACTGCGCACAGCTGAACTTCCCTTATCACGTCGATGACCACGAGCCACAGCCCGAGCAGCCTGGAACCATGACCGGGCGCCTGTGCACCGAAGTGATCCGTACGGGGCAGCCGATCCTGCTGACCCCGGACCAGTGCCCACCGCCTGCCGGCTTCGAAGCGCTGGTGACCGGGCAGAACGCACCGTGTTGGCTGGGTGTGCCGCTGAACTCGCAAAAAGGCACCATCGGTGCGTTGATCGTCAAGAGCATTCCGGGCGGCGAGCGCTACACCGAGCAAGACAAGGAACTGCTGCAATACGTCTGCGCCCAGGTCGCGACCGCCATCGAGCGCAAACAACTGCATGCCCGCCTGCAATACATGGCCCAGTACGACCAGCTGACCCAGTTACCCAACCGTGAACTGCTGCGCGACCGGCTCAAGGCATCACTGCAAGTGGCCCGGGAGGACCGCGGGCGCATGGCGCTGTTGTACATCGACCTCGACCGCTTCAAGCACGTCAACGACACCCATGGCCACGCGGTCGGCGACATGCTGCTGCAAGCGGTGGCCAACCGGCTCAAGGGTTGCGTGCGGGAAACCGACACCGTGGCCCGCATCGGCGGCGATGAATTCGTGGTGTTGCTGCACAGCATTCGCGCTGCGGACGATACCGACATCGTGGTCGAGAAAATCCGTCAGGTCCTGGTCCAGCCCCTGCGCCTGGACGGGCACAGCGTGAACATCCAGCCAAGTATCGGCGTCGCCCGATACCCCGATCACGGCACCGAAGAGAAGCAATTGTTCCGGCATGCCGACGAGGCAATGTACTGCGCCAAACGCGAGCATCACCTGCGACTGGTCTGAAAACCGGGCACCGTTCGTCGTGGTATCCATGCAATTTTCTAAACCTTTTGGGACGCGCAACTTCAGATTCTATGGGGGTTACAGCTCGCCGCGATCATCACCAGGAGGAAGAGAATCATGCCTGATTCAAGAAACTCGAACTCGGGAAACTTCGCCAACGATCGAACGAAGGCCTCTGAAGCCGGTCGCAAGGGTGGGAAAACCACCACCACGACCGTCGATAAAGACCCGGCGAAACCCGACATGAGCCGCAAGGGCGGTCAGAAAACCCGCTAAAGGATGCAGGTGGTTTTGATTGAGAGGCGGGGGCGAACGCTCCCGTTTGAATTTGAAAAGGAGGGCGCGACCATGAACCGGATGGCCACCCGATTATGTAATGCCAGTTTTGCCACGCTGCTGGGCCTGATTGCCAGCAGCGCCTTTGCCCAGTCGCCCGCCGAATTCATCGACGAGGCCTCGGCAAAAGGTATCGCCGATATCGAAGCGAGCCGCGTGGCGCACCAGAAATCCGAGTCCAAAGAGGTCAAGGACTACACCATCGTTGTCATCAACGACCGCACCACTGCGAACCAGCACCTGGCGAAAATCGCCAAGAAACTCGACTTACCGGTCGCTCCACGCGAAGAGGTTGTCGAAAAGGCCAAAGCCCTGATGCCACAAGTCATGGATGGGGTGACCTTCGACGAGGCCTATGCAGCCAGTCAGGTGAAGACCACCCAGGAAGCCATCGATCAATTGCAGCAGGAAGCACAGACCACCGACCTGCCGGAAATCAAGGCGTTCGCCGAAGAGACCCTGCCAAAACTGCAAAATCATCTGCAAATGGCCAAGGCGTTGCAGGCTAAAAGTTGAGCATAAGGATTGAACAAAAACGGCGCGGGACTTCGGTCACGCGCCGTTTTTCTTTTCAGCACTGATTCAGATGCGGATTGAGGTTATGCAGTGGATTCAGGCCATTGAGGTCAAGTACTTCGTTCTCGTCCATGGCACGGTAATGCCTGCGCAGCGTCTCCAGGAACGTCCGGGGCTACAGGCCCAGAGGGCGAGTGTCTGCGCGTTTTTTGCGAGTTTCATGACCGTGCTCCTTGTAGGGGATGAACCTGAAGTTCAGGCATAGGTGGCTAGATGAAAATTCGGCTGGGGTTGCGACCCAATGAAGCATGGCGGTGGGCAAGATCTTAATTCTTGGTGGGATTCTTCCTTTGTGCCGGTTTGTGTCTAGTATCAATGGCAGTCAATTTGCCAGCATGTATTCACACGGATCGAAACCGGAAAAGAGGCTACTCATGGAATTCTTCGAAAAGTTAGCAAGTCTCGCTGCCAAAGTTCGTTTGCAGAGCGCTGCCATTCAAACGGAAGAAGCGACCAAGAATGCTTTTGTCATGCCCTTTATCAGCACGGTACTGGGCTACGATGTTTTCGATCCGACGGAAGTGACACCTGAATTCGTTTGCGATATTGGAACGAAGAAAGGGGAGAAAATTGACTACGCAATCATGAAGGCTGGCGAGGTACAGATCCTCATCGAGTGCAAGAAAATAGGCGAGCCACTGCACATCAATCATGCCTCCCAACTGTTTCGTTATTTCCATGTCACCAGCGCTCGAATCTCCATTCTCACCAATGGCCAGGTCTATAAGTTTTTCACTGATCTGGACGCGCCTAACAAAATGGACGAGAAGCCGTTTCTTGAACTCGATCTGCTGGATATAGACGAGTATTCCGTTCCTGAACTGGTGAAACTCACCAAGTCTGCATTCGATGTGGAGTCGATCATCAGCGCCGCAGGTGAGTTGAAGTACGTCAGCCAAATCAAGAAGGTGATTGCATCTCAGGTCAGCAAGCCGGACGACGATTTTGTGAAGGTCTTCGCTTCACGTGTTTACGACGGGGTGATTACTCAGAAGGTCCGCGAGCAGTTCCAGGAACTGACGAGAAAGGCCGTGGTGCAGTTTCTCAACGACCAAATCAATGACCGGCTCAAGTCGGCTATGAGTGGCGTCATCCAGCCTGCGCTCGCCTCTGTACCGGTCGCTACCGGTGGCACTGAGCAATCAGATGTTCGAGACGAGTCAGAGGACAAGGTACTGACGACATTGGAAGAGCTGGAGGGATATCACATCGTCCGTGCCGTGGTCCGGTCGGTTGTTGACGCCAAGCGGATTGTTCAGCGCGACACACAGAGTTACTTTGGCATCCTGCTCGATGACAACAACCGCAAACCGATCTGCCGACTGCACTTCAACCGATCGCAGAAATACATTGGCATATTTGACGAAGAGAAGAATGAAACCCGGCATGCAATCAACTCCGTTGATGACATTTACGAGTACTCGGATCATTTGAAGAAGACTGTCGGGTACTATGATTAAGATTGCTGTCTAGCGACGAAAAAACTGGTCAATAGAGCCTAGGCCGATCAGTTAAGTTGAAAAACTGTGGGAGCGAGCTTGCTCGCGATAGCGCCATGTCAGTCGACGACGATGTTGACTGTGCAATCGCCATCGCGAGCAAGCTCGCTCCCACAGAAGTTTTCGCAACAAAGGTGGAATAGAGCAGAGCCTATTGGCCGATGTATCGTAGTGAACTGGTGGTCTGCCCAGATCACGACAACGTACCGACAGGAGAACGCAATGAGTTGGTCCGCCAAACAGTACGTCGCTTTTGAAGATGAACGCACCCGTCCCGCCCGCGACCTGTTGGCGGCCATCCCCGCCGGGGACGTGCGCTCGGCCATCGATATCGGTTGTGGGCCCGGTAACTCCACCGAGTTGCTGGTGGAGCGTTTTGCCAACGCCACGGTCCGAGGCCTGGACAGTTCGATCGACATGATCGAGGCCGCGCGCAAGCGTCTGCCGCAGGTGCAGTTTGATGTCGCGAACATCGACACCTGGAACGACGGGGGCCCGTTCGATGTGATTTTCGCCAACGCGGTATTGCAGTGGGTGCCTGATCACGCCACGTTGTTGCCGTCGCTGGTGAGCAAACTGGCGCCGGGTGGCAGCCTGGCCGTCCAGATGCCTGACAACCTGAATGAACACTCGCACCGCTTGATGCGTGAAGTCGCCGCTGATGGCCCTTGGGTCGGCAAACTGGCAGGCGCCGCCGGGCAGCGGACCGAGATGGCCGATGCCAGTGGCTACTACTCGATACTCAAAGCCTGCTGCACCCGCGTCGATGTGTGGCGCACCACATACCATCATCCGCTCGCGGGCGGTGCGTCTGGGGTGGTGGAGTGGTTCAAGGGCAGTGGCTTACGGCCGTTTCTCGATCCGCTGGACGAGGCGGAACGGGCGCAGTATCTGAAGCAATATCAGACTGCTATCGAGCGGGCGTATCCGGCCATGGCCGATGGTTCGGTGCTGTTGCCATTCCCGCGACTGTTTATCGTCGCGACCCGCTGATGCGAAAAGGGGACAGTTGAAGAGCGTCTTGATCTCGGGGCGAAGGATGGCAACCCGTGGCGAGGGAGCTTGCTCCCGCTGGACTGCGTAGCGGTCCCTATTCGGGGTCGCTTCGCCCGAATGCGGACCGCCCCAGCGGGACGGTGCGGCGATCCGACAAGCTCCCTCGCCACAATGACTGTTCGTCCGTGCTATCTCTTAACTGGCCGCGATCGCTCAGGACGGCTCTGCGTCCATTCGTCGAGCGATCACATCCAGCACATCGCAACCATCACGCAACGGCACGCAGCACAGCAATGCGAAGTCACTGAGTACAACTGAGTCAGAGGTAAGGTCGCCGCGCATTGCGAGATTTTCAAGCAGCTGCGTCACGGCTCGAATTCTGTAGCTGGCGGTGCTGAGCAGGGAGTGTAGGGGTTGGGTGGTGTTGACGTAGAGGGAGGGGAGGTCGTCGGCGTTGCTGGTTAAAGCCATGAATTCTTTCATGAGTGAGTACCAATTGTAGGTGGAAGACCTACCACTCAATTGTCGCCAAACAATAGGGTGGTAGCTGTACGCGGGTTGGCGAACCGGACAATGGTAAAACCGGCAGACCCGAAGGTCTCCCACGCACAGCTACCGAAAAAGCAGCCAAGCGTGATCAAAAGTGCTCCGAGAAATCCTCGGAGCCTTCTGTACCGTTGTTACCGAGTCGCCAAACCCGATACGCCATTTGGGCGCGGTCGGACTATAGGTCTCATGACAAAGGCACAGCAATGCGCAAGTGTACGGACATTTCCCAGTGTCGTGTAGGACGTTGCTTTTTCTAGCGTTGATCTCCGTTGGGCCTTTAAAAGTGGGTCTTTGCACTGACTTCGACGGGCCCTTCATCAAATCCCGCCCACAAAAAAACCGGCCACTTGGGACCGGTTTATTCATGTCAAAAGCAAGGTTTTCAGCTCTGTTGCAAGACCTTGAGTGCCGCCGAGGCCAGAAAGCCCGAACGGCTTTTCTCTTCCGGGTGATGCAGTACGTACTCATCAATCCGGTTGAGGAGGTAGCCAGGCAACGTGATGTTCAGCTTCTGGGCCTTGCCCAGATATTTGGTTACGTCGATGTCCACCAGCGCCCACGCACACCCCGCGTACTTTGGGTTGGCAGCATGTAAGGTCACTTTATTGGCGGGGGGAATTGGCGAACCGTCTTCGGCCAGAATCTCGAAGTGGCCTTCAATGGCTTCCCGCGCCATGGCCATCGCGTCATCCAGGTCTTCCCCAGCGGAAAAGCAGCCCGGAATGTCGGGGACTTCCACACCCCAGGCGTGTTGGTCGTCGCCCATTGAAATTGCAATTGGGTACAGCATGTTCATTGTCCTCCACGGACCTAGCGCATCGGGCTCCTTAGAGCAGCGCCTGTTGCAAAATACTGATGGCCGTTTTCTTGAGCAGATCTTTCTTCGGGTGAGGGACTGTCACCAGCCCCGGTTTGGTCGGGTGCTTGAAGTGATGATGGCTGCCTCTGATTCGTACCAGATACCAGCCGTCCGCAACGAGTTGGCTTATCAAAAATCGGCTATTCACATCACCTCCCTGTGGTGTGCTTGTGGTTACTATACCTACTAAGATTTTGTTATCAACACTATACCTACCAAACCTTCCTGGGTTCGGCGGGAAAGCGATAGGCTTCGAGTCTAGGAGGGCGCTGTGGCAAAGGCTTTGGGTAAGCCTGTCATTACCTATTTTGTGTATTGCGAGGTTTTGCCGTAAACACGTGACACTCGAATTTCAGGCATAAAAAAACCGGCCATCAAGACCGGTTTTTTCTGTCTCTGCATCCCCCGTCAAAACCACCCTGACGTGAGATCAAAATTCGATTGGAGCGGGTGAAGGGAATCGAACCCTCGTTATCAGCTTGGGAAGCTGGAGTAATGCCATTATACGACACCCGCTCAGAGCGCTGACTTTGTACCAGATACGGCCGCGGATTTGAAGTTTTTCTTTACGTGGAGCGGGTTTAACGCAAATGTGACAAAAAAGCCCGAATCGCATGACGGTCGATCGCGGGCAAGCCTCGCGCCTGCAGAATACGTTTAACGCAGCAGGGTGGGGCTTGCTCGCGATGACGCTACTTCAGTTTGCCAATGCATGGTGTTCCTGGGCTTTGTGGTAACGCGGTCGGCTTTCGTGTTGCGCTGGCTTCAGGAAGCCCATCAGTGCGTTGCGGCTGTCTCGGCAGGCGGCTTTGTGCTCCATGTCGAGAAAGTGGCCGGTGGCCTGAATGGTACTGAACGTGCTGTGTTGCACGTGGCTTTCGAACAACCGGGCGTCGTCGGCGGCGGTGTATTCGTCCCATTCGCCGTTGAGGAACAGCACCGGCACGTCGATTTTTTTTGCCGCGTGCAGGTAGCACTGGCGATCGTTGTGCAGCACGTCGTTGATGTGGAAGTGCATCTGCCCGTACTCATGTTCGGCCAGGGAGCTGACGTGGCGATAGTTGAAGCGCTTGAACAACGACGGCAGGTGTTTGCCGATGGTGTCGTTCACCAGATGCCCGACCCGGTCGCGGTCCAGGTTGCTGAGGTGTTCGACGCCACGCTCGAGGTAGTCAAGCATGTGCGCGTTGATCACCGGGGAGAACGAGCTGATCACGGCTTTTTCGATGCGCCGTGGCCGTTGCGACAACGCCATCATGGTCGCGGCACCGCCCCAGGAAAACGACAGCACGTGCTCGGCGGCGAAGTGGTCGATCAGCTCGAGCAGGATCTGCCCTTCGATTTCCTTGGTGAGCATTTTTTCATGCAGGTTGTGGGCTTTTGACCGGCCCGCGTAGGGCTGGTCGTAGCAGACGACGTTGAACTGCGGATGGAGGTTTTTCACGGTTTGTGCAAACGACGCAGTCGTGGCCATCGAGCCGTTGACCAGGATAATGGTCCTCTCTGCGGCGTCTGCGCGATAGAACTCCGTGTAAACCCGATACTGACCCTGTATATCCAACACAGCGATTTCTGGCCTCATGTCATAAGACTCCTGGCAAGCGGGTATGCGCGCAAATAGAGATTGCACGAGCTTTGTGACAGGTAGGCATACGCCTGGAATTTGAGAGGCCCATGTCGATCCACTGCAGTCCGGTCGACGGGTATTGTTATTGGCGGGCAGTCTGCCGGATGAGGCCGGAACCCTTGGGTTCCTACCGGCAAAAAGTTTCTTGGAAGTATGTGGTGACTCGTCGGTCACATTTCGGCCGACGTCCTGATTCAAGCAGGGGTCACGTCATCGCGCAAGTGCCATTGGTAAATTGTTCGACAACTTTCTGCTCGGCGGTCGCCTGCTTAGATCAATCCGATCTCTGCATCGCTCAGTGAGCGGTATTCGCCCGGTTTCAACGCGTCGTCGAGCACCAGCGGCCCCATGCGTTCGCGGTGCAGGCGCATCACCTTGTTGTTGAAGTGGCCGAACATGCGCTTGACCTGGTGGTAGCGACCCTCGACGATGCTCAGGCGTGCGCATTTTGCCCCGAGCAGCTCTAGCCCGGCCGGTTGCGTGGTGAGGTCTTCGAAGGCGAAGTACAGCCCTTGGCTGAACTTGACCGCGTATTCGGGGCCGATGTCCTGTTCGGTTTCGACGTAATAGACCTTGGGCAGTTTGGTCTGTGGTTGGGTCAAGCGTCGCGACCAGCTGCCATCGTTGGTGATCAGCATCAGACCGGTGGTATTGAAGTCCAGGCGTCCGGCGATGTGCAGTTCTTCCTTGTCCGGTTCATCAATCAGGTCGAGCACGGTTGGGTGCTGCGGGTCCTTGGTAGCGCTGACGCAACCGGCAGGTTTGTGCAGCATGAAGTGGCGCAGCGGTTTACCGACTTGCAGCACGTCGTTGTCGACTTCGACGCGGCTGAATTCGCGGACTTCGCTGTGCGGGTCGCTGACGACTTTTCCGTCAACCCTGACGCGTTTTTCCACCAGCAACAGGCGTACCTGCTTACGGTTGAAGCACGGCAGGTTGCTGAGGAAACGGTCGACGCGCATGACTAAGGATCAGTGAGGAAAGGGGCGCGCATCTTACTAGAACGATTCGGGCGCTGCTTGCAACTGCGTCTCGACTTCGGCGCAACGCGGGCACAGGCACGAGGCGTTGCGCAGTTCCGTCGGCAGCGCCTGGAGCACCGCCGGGTCGATGCTGACGCCGTAGCACCAGCAGGCGCGGTCAGCGGTTCGCGGGTCGGCCAGGGTGCAGTCGTTGGGGGCGCCGCAGGCGGGGCAGAGCTCAGGCTGGTTCATGGACGGAGTGAGACTTCTCTACGCAGGTTCGGTTGCGGCCACTTTGTTTGGCCCGATACATCGCATGATCCGCCCGCGACAGCAGGCTGTGCAAGGTGTCATCGGGCTGCAGGGTGGTGAGGCCGATGTTCACGGTCAGTTGCAAGGCTTCGTGCAGGAGCCTGTGGGAGCGAGCTTGCTCCGAGCGGCGATCCGACGATTGCGGTATGTCAGTCACATCAATCGTGAATGTGCTGACGCCATCGCGAGCAAGCTCGCTCCCACAGGGGATGTGTGTTTATCGCAGGGTTTTCAGATACATCCGCCACCCGCCCAAATGACTGATGTTCACCGCACCCTCCAACCCATAGGCCTCACAGATAAACCCGCTTTCCCAGCGACCATCCGCCAGTTGTACCTTGCCCAATCCCAGCGGTGCCGGAATCCCGGTCAGGAACGAACCCAACTCGCTGCTTGGCAACTCCCAGACTTCCACCGCAATCGCCACGCCGCCACCCTTCACCCGGACCATGCCCGGACGAAACGGCGGGCCGCCGGCCAGGGCATAGAGTTGATAGTCCGGCGAACTGAATGTCGATTCCACCAGGCGGGCGCCGCGCTGCTTGAGCTGCCAGTTCAACGCCAGCCCGTCCAGGTGCGCGCCGCAGACCACCAGCCGCGCCCGATCATGGCGTGCAACCGGCGCCGGGGCAGGTGCGGCCAGGCCTTGCTGACGCTGCAGGGCATCCGCCACGCTCAGCAGATACTGATCGGTGAAGGCCCGGCCAAACAGCGTCACGCCCCAAGGCATGCCGTTGTCCATGAAGGCGCTGGGCACGGCGACAGCGGCGTAGTCGAGCAGGTTCATGAAGTTGGTGTAGTAGCCCAGTTCCGAATTGCGCAGCACCGGTTCGGCCTCGAGTTCAGCCAGCGTCACCGGGCGGCCGATGGTCGGCGTGACGACACAGTCGAGGCCTTCCAGCGCGTTGTCGCACAGGGCTTTGAGCGCTTGCAGGCGGTATTGGGCGCGGAAGGTTTGCACGCCGTCGACGGCGGACGCCTTGGCCAATACGGCGCGAATCACCGGCAACACGGCCTCGGGATTTTGCGCCATCAACTCCCCGGCCACGCTGTAGCGCTCGGCCACCCACGGGCCTTCATAGAGCAAGCGGGCGGCCTCCAGAAACGGTGACAAGTCCAGTTCCACCGCTTCGCCGCCCAAGGCCTTGAGGTGGTCGATGGCATCACCGAACAACAGCGGGCCTTCAGGGCAACCGAAAAATTGCAGATCCTGCGCGCGCGGCACGCCGAAACGGAACGGCCGCGGTGTGCCGAACGCCGAGCCGTCGTTCCACAACGGGTTGCTGCGGCTGTATTCGTCCCGTGGATCGAGGCGCGCAGTGAGTGCCAGCAACTGACTGGCCTCCCGGGCGGTGGCAGTGAACGTGGTGACGCAATCCAGCGTACGACAGGCCGGTACGACGCCGGCCGTCGAGATCAGGCCCTTGGTGGCTTTCATCCCGACCAGATTGTTCAACGCCGCCGGCACGCGTCCGGACCCTGCGGTGTCGGTGCCCAGGGAAAAACTCGCGACGCCGAGCGCCACCGCCAGCGACGAACCGGCGCTGGATCCGCCCGATGGGTACTGCGGCAGCACGCTGTTGGGGCACGCGCCGTAGGGTGAGCGGCTGCCGTTGAGCCCCGTGGCGAACTGGTCGAGGTTGGTCTTGCCCAACGGAATCGCACCGAGGGCCAGCAGTTGCTCGACGATGGTCGCCGAACGCTGCGGCACGTAGGCAAATGCCGGGCACGCCGCCGTGGTCGGAATGCCCGCCAGGTCGATGTTGTCCTTGATCGCGAACGGCACACCATACAGCGGCAGACTGTCGGGAGCGCGATCGTCGAGGGCGGCGAGGTAAGGTTCCAGTTCTTCGGCGCTGAGCAAGTGGATGAACAGGTGATAGTCCGGGTTCAGCGCGGCGGCTTTGTCCCGCAGGTTCAGCAGCAGTTGCCGGGGGGTAAGGTTGCCGTGGCGATAAGCGCTGCGCAGGGCGTCGAGTTGCAGGTTGATGTTCATGGCATGAGTCCTTGGCAAAATGGGTTCAGTCGAGTTCCAGCACCACGACGCGCTGTCCGGCGCGCACCGCCGAACCCGGTTGCACGCGAATCTCGCGCACCACGCCGGCCATCGGTGCGAGCAGGGGGATTTCCATCTTCATCGACTCCAGGATCACCAGCACGTCACCGGCCTCGACGTGGCAACCGGCCTCGACCTGAACCTGCCAGAGGTTGCCGGCGATATGGCTGTCGACGCTCTGTTGGCCGCTGGCCAGCGGCGCCTCTGCGGTCGCCTCCGGGGCCGGTTCTTCACTGTCGAAATGGGCCTGGCCGCTGGCGATCCAGCGCTCGCGTTCGGCGTTGAACGCGCCTTTTTGCTGATTGCGAAACGCGCCGATGGTCTCGGCTTCCTGCGCCAGAAACGCCTGATAATCCGCCAGATTCAACTGACTGTGCTCGATGTTCAGGTCGAAGCGCCCGAGGGGGAAATCCCGGCGGATGCGCAGCAGTTCATTGGCGCTGACCGGGTAGAAACGGATCTGATCGAAAAACCGCAGCAACCACGGTTTGCCATCGAAGGCTGCGACTTCGCGGTAGCGGTTCCACATCTGCAGCGTGCGCCCGACAAACTGATAGCCGCCGGGGCCTTCCATGCCGTAGACGCACATGTAGGCGCCGCCGATGCCCACCGAGTTTTCCGCGGTCCAGGTGCGCGCCGGGTTGTACTTGGTGGTCACCAGGCGATGGCGCGGGTCGAGCGGGGTGGCGACCGGTGCGCCGAGATAGACATCGCCCAGGCCCATCACCAGATAGCTGGCGTCGAACACCGTGCGTTGCACTTCATCGAGGTTCGGCAGGTCATTGATGCGGCGGATGAACTCCAGGTTGCTCGGGCACCATGGCGCGTCCTTGCGCACGGTGGTCATGTATTTCTCGATGGCCAACTGGCACGCCGGGTCGTCCCAGGACAACGGCAGATGAACGATGCGCGACGGTACTTGCAGGTCTTTGGCGGCGCATACGGCGTCCCATTCGCCGGCGACGATGCCGAGCAGGTCGGACAGCGGCAGTTGTTCGGGCTGATAGTGAATTTGCAGGGAACGGATGCCTGGCGTCAGGTCGATCACGCCGTGCAGGTGTTTGCTTTCCAGCGCCTGCATGAGGGCGTGGGCGCGGAAGCGCAGAACCAGGTCCAGTTCGGGGGCGCCGATTTCCAGTAGCAGGTGGGTGTCGCCGGACAGCCTCGCCACCAGCCGCGTGTCATCCTGCCCCAAATCCAATACCACAGGCGACACAATTCCCTGTAGGAGTGAGCCTGCTCGCGATTGCGGTGTTTCAGTCACAGAGATGTCGGATGTGATGCCGTCATCGCGAGCAGGCTCACTCCTACAGGAGGGAGTCCATTTCAAGGCCAGGGTGCGGGCGGTCTTGAGGTCGACAGGGGAGAACTGCACCTTGTCCCCCGCCTTGAGTTGCCCCAGTTGCCAAAGATCCGCCTCGATCACCGTCACCGGGCACACGAACCCGCCGAGGCTCGGGCCATCCGGGCCGAGGATCACCGGCATGTCACCGGTAAAATCCACCGCGCCGATCGCGTACGGATTGTCGTGGATGTTCGACGGATGCAAACCGGCTTCACCACCGTCGGTGCGCACCCACTCAGGTTTCGGTCCGATCAGGCGCACGCCCGTGCGGCTGGAGTTGAAGTGCACTTCCCACTGCGTGGCGAAGAAGGTGCCGATGTAGTTTTCGGTGAAATATTCCGGGGCCCCGTGGGGACCGTAGATCACGCGAATCTGCCGAACCGCCGGCAACTCGGCGACCTGTTCTTCAACCAGTTGTTCACCGGCGCTACGGTCATCCAGCGCTGGCACATGCAATATGTCGCCGGCCCGCAAGGCGCGACCACCGTGGCCACCAAACTGACCGAGGGTGAAGGTGCTTTTGCTGCCCAGATAGTCCGGCACTTGCAGGCCGCCGCGCAGGCACAGATAGCTGCGCGCGCCCGCACCGGCAATGGTGCCGAGGCTCAAGGTGGATCCTACGGCGACCAACAGCGCAGTGTTCATCGGCACGGCTTCACCGTTGAGCAGTAATGGAGTCACCGCCCCGGTCACCGCCACCACCGCCTCGCAGTTGAAGCGCAGCAACGGCCCGTTCATGGTGATTTCCAGCGCCGCCGCGCCTTCGTCATTGCCCAGCAAACGGTTACCCAGACGCAACGCCCGACTGTCCATCGGCCCCGATGGCGGCACGCCGACCGCCCAGTAACCGAGACGGCCGGGATAGTCCTGAACACTGGTTTGCGTACCGGCGCTGAGTACCTCGAAAGTGTTGGCCTGATAGACCAGGCCTTCCAGGCAACGGGTCCACGGCTGGCCGCTGGCGAAAGGCACATCGAGCAGAATCTGCCGCAGGTAGTCGCGGTTGGTTTCCACGCCATACAGCTGACTGTCGCCGAGGGCTTGATGCAAATCGGCGCGGGCCTCTTCGCGAGTCGGCGCCCAACTGATGACCTTGGCGATCATCGGGTCGAAGTAGGGCGGGATCTCGCAGCCAGCCTCGACCCAGGTGTCGATGCGCAGTCGAATGCCATTGGCCGCCGGGAAATCCACGGCGGTGAGCAAGCCCGGGCTGGGTTGAAAATCGCGACCCGGATCCTCGGCATACAACCGTGCCTGAATCGCATGGCCCTGCGGTTTCAAACCCTGTGCCAGATCGCTCAGCGGCGGCAGGTCACCGGCCGCCAGTTGCACCATCCAGCGCACCAGATCGACACCCCATACCTGTTCGGTGACACCGTGTTCCACCTGCAAGCGAGTGTTCACCTCAAGGAAATAGAAGCGCCGGGCATCGCTGTCGAAGACGAACTCCACGGTGCCGGCACTGCGGTAGTTCACTGCCTTGGCCAGTTTGATCGCCGCCGCACACAGTTCATCGGCCATGCCGTCGGGCAGGTTTGGCGCCGGGGTTTCCTCGAGGACTTTCTGATTGCGGCGCTGCACCGAGCAGTCGCGCACGCCGAGGGCGATCACTTCACCGTGACCATCGCCGAATACCTGCACTTCCAGGTGACGGGCACGCTGGATGTACTTCTCGATGAACACCCCGGCGTCGCTGAAGTTGTTCTGGCCCAGGCGTTTGACGGCCTCGAAGGACTCGCTCAACTCGGCCGCGCTGCGGCACACGCGCATGCCGATGCCGCCACCGCCGGCGGTGCTTTTGAGCATCACCGGATAGCCGACCTGTTCGCCGGCGATCAATGCGGCATCGAGGCTGTCGAGCAGTCCGGTGCCTTCGAGCATGGGCACGCTGTGTTGTTTGGCCAGGGCGCGGGCGGTGTGCTTGAGGCCGAACACCCGCAGTTGTTCGGGCGTCGGGCCGATGAAGGCGATGTTGGCGGCCTCGCAGGCTTCGGCGAACGCGGCGTTTTCCGATAGAAATCCGTAGCCGGGATGGATCGCGGTGGCGCCGGTGGTTTTGGCGATGGCGAGGATTTTATCAACCATCAGGTAAGTGCCGGCGGCCGCACCTTCGCCGAGGCTGTGGGCCTCGTCGGCTTGCAGGATGTGCAGGCTGGCGGCATCGGCTTCGGAGTACACGGCAACGCCCTGCACTTGCAGCTCGCGCAAGGTACGCAGGATGCGGCAGGCAATGGCGCCACGGTTGGCAATCAGGACTTTTTCGAACATGGCATAACCCCCGGAGGCGATAGCGCATCAGCCTCGACTGGGATGCGGGCCGTCCCGCAGTTTTTTTGATGCACCTGGGCCGTCCCCGGTGACAAATCAGTTCACTTCGCAACACCGCCGATCCCCTGTGGGAGCGAGCTTGCTCGCGATAGCGGTGGGTCAGTCAACATATGTGGTGAATGCGCTGACGCCATCGCGAGCAGGCTCGCTCCTACAGGGTTTATTGGTGTTCTGTAGATTTGAGGCACTGGCCGGATCGGGCCTGGCACAAGGCAAACAACCAGCGCCGCAATCTCGGGAATTTCAGTTCCATACCAGCAGCTCCGCAGGCGTCGGGTTGTAGGCATTGCACGGGTTGTTCAGTTGCGGGCAGTTGGAGATCAACACGATCACGTCCATCTCGGCGCGCAGGTCGACGTACTTGCCCGGTGCCGAGATGCCGTCTTCGAAGGTCAGGCCCCCGTCAGCGGTGACCGGCACGTTCATGAAGAAGTTGATGTTCGGCCCGATGTCGCCCTTGCCCAGGCGGCCATCGTGAGCACAGGCGCGCAGGTAGTTGTCGCGGCAGCTGTGCATGTAGCGTTTTTCCAGGGCATAGCGCACGGTGTTGCTCTCTTGCGCACAGGCGCCGCCCAGGGTGTCGTGACGCCCGCAAGTGTCGGCGACGATGGTCAGCATCGGCTTGCCGAGGTTGGAATACAGCACGCTGCCAGTGCTCAGGTACACGCTGTTCTGCCGACGCAGGGTGCGCTGCACGTCGTAGCGCTCCCTGGGATTGGCAACGCTGTAGAACAAGGTGTCGACGGCCTGATTGCCCTCAAGGTCGAGGATGCGCAGGGTCTGGCCGGCCTTGACCTCCATCAGCCAGGGTTCGCCGGCGGGGATGGTGGCGCGGTAGATCGCGGTGTCTGGTTGCTTGTKAACGGTAGCGATAGCGAGTGACATGGCAGCGATCCTCAGGCAAACAAACGGTCGGTGTTGATGAAGCCGCGCTCGTTTTCCGGGCGCGAGGTGCGGCAGTGTTCGGCGACGCTGGCGTCGGCGTTCATCCAGCTGAGCTTCAAGGGTTTCGGTGCATAGTCCGGCGTCGGGTCCATCGGGTGCTGCAGGGCGGTGAGCACCACCAGGGTGTCCATCGGCGCGTACAACTCGATGTAGTCGCCAGCCTTGGAATTGCCCTCGACGAAGTGGAAACGTCCGGCGTCATCGACGTTCACGCGGCTGAACAGGTTGAGGGTCATCAGCAGGTCGGACAGGCCCAGCCCCCACTTGCCCAGTTCCACCAACAGGTTGTCGGTGCCGTTACGGAAGAAGCCGTTGCGCAATTCCTGATAGCGGCCGACGCCGTATTTTTCTGCCACTTCTTCAGCGCAGAGCACGCCACCGAGGCTGTCGCTCCAGCCGCAGGTGTCGGCGGTGATGGCGGCCAGCACGCGGCCCATGTCCGAGTACAGGCAATGGCCGGCGGTGAGCTTGGCGGTGTGTTGGCATTTGAGGCTGTCGGGCAGGTTCAGGCGCTCGGTTTTTTCATTGGCGTTGAGCAACGTCAGGCTGACGTTGGCGCCGCCGCGCAGGTCGGTCAGGCGCAGCAATTGGCCGCGCTTGAGCACGAAGGAACGATGGCCGCCGCCGGGGAGCATTTCTTCGGCGAAGGGCGGGAACAGTTGGGTTGAATCGGTCATGGGCAGAATCCTCTCAAGCGATACGGAGCGTGCCAGCCAGTTGCACCGGCAAGGCGTCGACGGCCTTGCTCCGGGCGCGGCGGTCGCTGTTCAAAGGGATGTCGTAGGTGATGCGTGCGCCATAGGCGCCGGGGGCGTGCGGATCGAGGCGGACCTTGTCGAACACCAGCAGCCGCGTGCCGAGGCTGAAACCTTCGGACAGGTCATGGGTGACCATGAACACCGTCAGTCGGGTCTCGCGCCACAGCTCCAGCAGCAAGGCGTGCATGTCTTTGCGGATGCCCGGATCGAGGGCGCCGAACGGTTCGTCGAGCAGCAACACCCGCGGCTTCATGATCAGCGCCTGGGCGATGGCCAGCCGCTGTTGCATGCCGCCGGAGAGCTGCGCCGGGTACTTGTCCAGCGAGTGGCCCAGGCCGACTTTGTGCAGCAACACCGAAGCCTGTTCGCGGGCCGCTTTTTTCGCGCCGCCGAACAGTCGTCCAAGCAAGGGTGAGCGCGGCAGTTCGAGACCGAGGGCGACGTTGTCCAGCACGCTCAGATGCGGGAACACCGAGTAGCGCTGGAACACCACGCCACGGCTGGCGTCCGGCTCTGCGGCCAAGGGCTGACCGTCGAGCAGGATCTCGCCACGACTGGCGCGCTCCTGGCCGAGCAGCAGGCGCAGGAAGGTCGATTTGCCGCAGCCGGACGCGCCGACGAGTGTGCAGAACTCACCTTCGTTGACGCTCAGGTTCAGACCTTCGAGCACCACCTGATCGTCGTATTGCTGCCAGACGTTTTTAACGGTGATGAAACTCATTTGGCAGCCCCCTCATACCAGGGAAAGGCGCGGTGAGTGAGGTGCTTGAGCCCCCAATCCATCAGCCAGGCGAGCAGGGTGATCCACACCACGTAGGGCAGGATCACGTCCATCGCCAGGTAGCGGCGCACCAGGAAAATCCGGTAGCCGAGACCGTCGGTAGAGGCGATGGCCTCGGCGGCGATCAGGAACAGCCATGCCGAGCCGAGCATCAGTCGCAGCGAGATCAACAAGCGGGGCAACAGTTGCGGCAACACCACCCGCAGCATCAGGGTCCAGGTCGAAGCGCCGAGGGTCTGGGCCTTGATCAGCAACTCCACGGGGATTTCCCGGGCGCGCTGTTCCAGGTCACGGGCCAGGGCCGGGGTGATGCCGATGACGATCAGCATCACTTTCGACAATTCCCCCAGGCCGAAGACGATGAACAGGATCGGCAGGATCGCCAGCGGTGGCACCATCGACAGCACCGTCAGTAACGGTGACAACGGCGCACCGAACAGCGGCAGGGTACCGGCGGCGATGCCCAGGCACAGCCCGGCCAGGGCGCTGATGCCCAGGCCGATGGCCAGGCGTTGCAGGCTGGACGCCGTGTCCTGCCACAGCAGGTATTCGCCGGTGCGGGTGTCGGCCACGAACGCCAGGCGTTTCACCGCATCGGTCATCTGCACGGCGCTGGGCAGTAGCTTGTCGTTGGGGTTGTCCGCCAGTCGCTCGGCCGAGCCTGTGAAGTAGGCGAACAGCACCAGGGCGAACGGCAGGATCACCAGCAACAGGCGACTCGGACGGTCCGGGTGACGGTTGATCAGGCGCATGGCCAGTTCTCCTGATTACAGCTTGGCGTCGGCGGCCATCTGCACGTAACTCGGGTCGAAACGCAGCTTGAGGTTGCCTTTGTCGCCGCTGGTCACACCGTTGGCGAAGGCCATGCCGACTGCGCTGGTGTCCTTGGCGCCTTCACCCAGCAAGCCGTGCTGGAAGGAGAATTCGGCGACCTTGCGCATGGTCTCCGGCAGTTGCTTGCTGGTGGAAAACGCCAGCGCTTCTTTCGGTGTGGCGAACAATTTAGTGGTGTCCAGTTGTGCCTGGAAACCCGCCAGGTCAGTGCCCGAGGCCTTGGCCATGTGTTCCAGCGCGGCTTTGCTGGCGGCGTTTTTCGCGCTCATCAACTCGACCACTTCGAACCAGGCGCCAGTCAGTGCCTTGCCCAGGGCCGGGTTGTCTTTGAGGGTGGCGCTGTTGACCACCATCATGTCCATGATTTCGCCGGGGATCTGGCTGGAGTTGAACACCTCGGTCACGGCAGGCTTGGCCTTGATGTCCGAAAGCATCGGGTTCCAGGTGGTGACGGCACTGACCTGATCGGTGTTGAAGGCGGCGGAGATGTCGGCGTCGGAGGTGTTGACCACTTTCAGGTCTTTCTCGGTGAGGTCCACCGAATCCAGAGCCCGGGCCAGCAGGTAATGGGACACCGACAGCTCCACCAGGTTGACGTCCATGCCCTTGAGGTCGGCGACTTTTTTGCCTTCGCCCTTGAGCACGATGCCGTCATTGCCGTTGGAGAAATCGCTGACGATCAGCGCAGTGCTGTCGACGCCGCCGGCGGCCGGAATGGTCAGCGCGTCCATGTTGGTCATGGTGCAGCCGTCGAACTGGCCGGCGGTGTATTGGTTGATCGATTCGACGTAGTCGTTGAGCTGTACCACATCGATCTTGATGCCGTACTTTTTCGCCCATTTGTCGACGATGCCCTGGCTGCCGGCATATTCCCACGGCATCCAGCCGGCGTAGATCGTCCAGCACACGCTGAAGTGGTCTTTCTGGGCGGCCTGGGACGAGAAGCTCACGAGGGCTGCGAACGCAGCGGCGAGCAGGGCGGGTAAACGAAGCTGGGACATGGTGGTTCTCCAGTTGATCAAGGACGGACAGGACGGCAGCGGCACCGCTAACGGTGGCTTGTCTCCCGGGCTTTTGTCCCGCCGTGTAACCTCAACTGGAGGTCGCCAACTCTCGGACCAGTCACTCGCGATTGCGAGCCGGAACCCTAGTCAGCCATTTGCAAATTGTGGTGCCGCGAACCTGTAGTGACGCCTGCACATTTTTTTGGAACAAGTGCGCTAAAGCGAGAGGCGTGCCAAGTCGGCCCGAGGGCTCTAGCGTGGGGGGCGGGGTGATCGGCGGGTTTGATCGGGAAAGCAGGCTGCCTTGTGATGGTGCGCAAGTGCACCGCATTGGAACGTATCCGCCGCTGATCAGGAGGTGCTCGCGGCATTGCACTTGGCACAGTTTTGCCAGTCAAAACAGATGTCAGCCGGTCTGTGCCGACTGCTGTCACGGGTCTTTACGGAGGCCGTCATGTTGCGTCGATTGTTGTTCGGTGCATTGCTCGGAGTGGGATTGTCTGGCTGCTACTACTACGACAGTCCTGCCGACGTCTACGCGGCACCTTATTACTATCCCGGTTACTACTCGCCTTATTACCACGGCGGCTATTACGGCCCACGTTATTACGGTGGTTATCGCTCCTATTACTACGGTGGGCATGGTTATTACCGTGGCCACGGCTATCACGGCGGTGGATATCGCGGTGGCCACCGTTAATCAGGACGTGAATGGATGAAAAACCTTTCATCGGGCAGATGTTTCTACTTGTTTCATAGACGCACCAGATTCCGAATTCGATGTCTGATATTTCGACAGTCACCGAACATTTGATTGTCGCCTGTCAGCGTCGCTGGCGTGGCTTATCCGCGGTCCAGGAGGCCGCCATGCTCTGTCAAAAAAATCTGTGCCGAATTCTTCTGCTTGCTCTGTTGGGGTTGTCCCTTGGTGGGTGCGCGCCTTACTACGACGAAGGAGGCAGTTACTACAGTTCCGAAGTCTATACCTCGCCTGCGCCAACCTATTACACCGGGAGGAGCTCTTACTATTCCAATGGTTATTACACACCGCCGCCCCGGTATTACGTGCCACCAGCGCGGTATTACCAGCCGACACCGCGCTATTACTCGCAGCCGCGGATGTATCAACCGTCGCGCCAGTACCAGTCGCCCCCTCGTTACTATCAGCCGTCGCAGGGTGACTACCGCATGCATCAGCACCATGACTGGGACGGCCATAACCGCGGGAACTGGAACAACGACTATCGCGGTCAAGACGGGCGCAACCATCGTAGTGAGCGTGGCGGTCACAACTGGCGGGATAACCACCGCTAATCATTCAGTTAAATACAATTCCTGTGGGAGCGAGCCTGCTCGCGATGGCGGTGTGTCAGACACTCCGTCTTCGCGAGCAGGCTCGCTCCCACAGTTCGTTCAGTACTCGGAGAGGTCCGCCAGCGGATGCCGACCTTCCCACGCCTTGTGAAAATGCGCCTCTACTACCGCGTCCGGCACGTTTTTGATGTCCGGCCAGTGCCAGTGCGGCTTCTGATCCTTGTCGATCAACCGGGCACGTACGCCTTCGCTGAATTCCGGATGACGACAGCAATTGAGGCTCAGGGTGTATTCCATCTGAAAGACTTCGGCCAGCGACAGGTGCCGGGCGCGGATGATCTGCTCCCACACCAGATGAGCGGTCAGCGGGGCGCCTTCGTTCATGGTCCTGGCTGCGCGGCTCAGCAATAGATCTCTGTGATCGCGCAAGGTGCTGATGGCCTTCCAGGCGCAACGCACGTCACTGACATCCAGCAGCTCGTCGATCTGCTGACGGCGCGGCAGCCACTGGGCTTCGGGCATCTGCGCCACGGCTTCCTGTTGCAAGGCCTTGAGCAGGCTGTTGAGCTGCATCGGTGTCTGTTCCTGCCAGTTCAATTGCAGCAGACCTTCGATCAACTCCGGCTGCTGCTCATCGAGCAGGAAACGATCCGCCAGGTCCAGATCGATGGCATCGCGGCCGTTCATATGCGCACCGGTCAGGCCCAGGAATAACCCGAGCTTGCCGGGCAGGCGCGACAGAAACCAACTGGCGCCAACGTCCGGGTACAGGCCGATGCTGATCTCCGGCATGGCCAACCGGCTGCTCGGCGTGACGATGCGGATGCCTGCCCCTTGCAACAGTCCCATGCCGCCGCCGAGCACATAGCCGTGGCCCCAACAGATCAACGGTTTGGGGTAGGTGTGAAGTTTGAAGTCCAGGCGATATTCCGCCGCAAAAAACTGCGCGGCCAGTGGCGGTACTTCACCTGGATGGACGCGACAGGCTTCCACCAGGCTGCGCACTTCACCACCGGCGCAAAAAGCCTTGGCGCCTTTGCCGCGCAACAGGACGCAAACGATCTGCGGGTCCTTGGCCCAGGCCTCCATGCGGTCGCGCAGGGCGTTGATCATCGGCAGGGACAGGGCGTTGAGGGAATTTTCGGCATCCAGACTGGCGATGCCGATGCGGGCGCCGTCCGTGCCGGTGAGTTCTTCGAAGTGCAGATTCATCGTGACCTCGATCGGGAATTTGAGGGTTAAGTATGATCGCTATATGGGAAAGTGCCGGATCTGCGTCAGATCAATTGACAAGTGTGGCGAGCTTTCCTAGGGTTCGCGCCAATTGTTTTTGCCGGATGTAACCATGACTGCTGACGACCGTATCAAACTCGAACCGGGCTGGAAGGAGGCACTGCGTGCCGAATTCGACCAGCCCTACATGGCAGAATTGCGAAACTTCCTGCAACAGGAGCGGGCGGCCGGCAAGGAGATCTATCCGCCGGGGCCGATGATCTTCAACGCGCTCAATTCCACGCCGCTGGACAAGGTCAAAGTGGTGATCCTCGGCCAGGATCCTTATCACGGCCCGGGCCAGGCTCATGGTTTGTGCTTCTCGGTGCAACCCGGCGTGCCGGCGCCACCGTCGCTGGTGAACATCTACAAAGAGCTCAAGCGCGACCTGAACATCGACATCCCCAACCATGGCTACCTGCAGAGCTGGGCCGATCAGGGCGTGCTGATGCTCAACACCACCATGACCGTCGAGCGCGCCAACGCCAATGCGCACAAGGACAAGGGCTGGCAGTTTTTCACCGATCGGGTCATTGAAGTGGTCAGCCAACAGCAACCACACCTGGTATTCATGCTGTGGGGCGCCCATGCCCAGAGCAAGCAGAAGCTCATCGATGCCACCAAGCATCTGGTGTTGACCTCGGTGCACCCGTCACCGCTGTCGGCCTATCGCGGCTTCCTCGGTTGCGGGCACTTCAGCCGCACCAACAAGTTTCTGGAGCAGAATGGTGAGACGCCGATCGAGTGGCGCTTGCCGCCGGTTTGATGTGCTGACCGGGCCGGCCCCATCGCGAGCAGGCTCGCTCCTACAGGAAAATGCATTCCCCTGTAGGAGTGAGCCTGCTCGCGATGAAGTCGACTCAGTCTTACTCTGGATCGCGGTTCCAGTACTTGAACAACGGCTCCGCCAGAAACAGCACGAACAACAGGCGCATCACCTGCATCGCCGTCACCAGCGGCACCGAAAGTTGCAGGGTCTCTGCCGTCAGGCTCATCTCGGCAATGCCGCCGGGCATCATGCCCAGCGTCAGCGAGCGCAGGTCCAGATGGGTCAGCGCGCTCAAGCCCAATGCCGCCACCGTGGCGATCAGCATGGTCAACGCCGTGCCAATCAAGGTGCGGCCCATGAACGATGGCGCACGCCGGAAAAACTGCCGGTTGAAGTGACAGCCCAGACCGCTGCCGATCAACCATTGGCCGATCTGGCTACCGCCGTTGGGCAAACCGATGTGCAGGTCCCAGCCGATGCTGACTGCCGCACTGACCAGCAATGGCCCGAACAGCCAGGGGTTGGGTTGACGCAGGCGTTCCCAGATCCAGGCGGCCAACGCGCCAACGGGAAACAACACCGCCAGCCAGCGCCAATCGATGCTGCCAACATGGGAAATCGGCGCTCCGTCGCCCAACAAATACTTGAAGGCTGCCGGTACGCACAGCACGACCACCAACACCCGCAAACTCTGCCCCGCCGCCACACGGCTGAGCACCGCGCCGTTGCGGGCGCCGAGGTTGACCATCTCCCCGGAACCACCGGGCATGCTGGAAAAGAAAGCCGTGGCGCGATCTTCACCGGTGCGGCGCATCAGCCACACGCCGACCACGGCAGACAGGCTGGTGACCAACGCACCGAAGAAGATCAGACCGAAATGACTCAGCACCTGCTCCATCACCGGCGGGGTGAAGTGCAGGCCGATACCGATGCCGACGATCCACTGGCCGCACTTGCGCCCGCCAGGGATTTCGGCCAATTGCCAGGGTGTCAGGCAGCGCACTAGGATGATCGCCAGCAACGAGCCGACCATCCACGGCAAAGGCCAGCCGACCTGGCTGGCGAGGTAGCCGCCAAGCAGGCCGACCAGCGGGGTTCCCCACCAGTTTCTGAAGGGTGACCGATCAGACATCGGCGATAGCGCGCTGCGTGGCCGAACGTTTGCGCCAGATGCGGATGATCGGCATCAACAGCATGATCGCCGTCAGTACCCAGACACCGAAGGTGATCGGGCTCGACCAGAGGATTTCCAGCGCGCCGTTGGAAATCGACAGGGCGCGACGCAGGTTTTGCTCCATCAGGCCGCCGAGGATGAAGCCCAGCAGCAGCGGCGACAACGGGAAGTCCAGCTTGCGCAGGATGTAGCCGAAGATGCCGATACCGATCATCAGGAACAGGTCGAACGTGGTGGCGTGCACCGCGTAGACGCCGATCCCGGTGATGATGGCGATCACCGGCACCAGTGCCCAGTTCGGCACGGCAAGGATGCGGGTGAACACGCGGATCATCGGGATGTTGAGGATCACCAGCATCACGTTGGCGATGAACAACGAAGCGATCAGGCCCCAGACGATGTCGGGTTGTTCCTGGAACAGCAACGGGCCCGGGGTGATGTTGTACAGCGACAGGGCGCCGATCATCACCGCCGTGGTGCCGGAGCCTGGAACACCGAGGGTCAGCATCGGCACCAACGCACCACAGGCTGCGCCACCGATGGCGGTTTCCGGGGCGGCGAGGCCGCGCTTGTCACCTTGGCCAAATTTGCCGCCAGCACCGGCGATGCGTTTCTCGGTCATGTACGCCACGGCACTGGCCAGGGTCGCGCCGGCACCCGGCAATACGCCCATGATGAAACCCAGTACGCCGCAACGGATGTTCACCGTGAACACCGACGCCGCTTCCTTGAAGTTGAACATCATGCGGCCCGTGGCTTTCACCGCTTCCTGGCCGTGATGGGTTTTTTCCAGCAGCAGAAGGATTTCGCTGATGGAGAACAGACCGAGCACCAGCACGACGAACTGGATGCCGTCAGTCAGGTGGATGTTGTCCCCGGTGAAGCGATACACACCGCTGTTGGCGTCGATGCCGACGGTCGACAGGAACAGGCCGATCAGCGCCGCGATGAACGTTTTCAACGGACGGTCACCGGCCATGCCGCCAAGGCAGACAATTGCAAACACCATCAGCACAAAGTATTCCGCCGGCCCGAAGGCAATCGCCCATTTCGCCAGCAGTGGGGCGAACAGCACCATGCCGCAAGTCGCGATGAAGGCACCGATGAACGAGCTCCATGCCGACAGCGACAGCGCGACACCGGCCAGGCCCTGGCGGGCCATCGGGTAGCCATCGAGGGTGGTCATCACGGTGGACGCTTCGCCCGGAATGTTCAGCAGGATCGAACTGATCCGGCCGCCGTATTCGCAACCCAGGTACACCGCCGCCAGCAGGATCAGTGCCGACTCCGGTGGCAGGCCGAGGGCGAATGCGATCGGGATCAACAGTGCGACGCCGTTGATCGGCCCCAGGCCCGGCAACAGGCCGACCACGGTGCCGATCAGGGTGCCGCACAGTGCGGTCACCAGGTTGTACGGGCTCAGCGCGACGCCGAAGCCCTGACCCAAATAGCCAAGAGTATCCATATCAGTTCTCCAGAACGTCGAGCAGGCCGAGGGGCAGCGGTACGTCCATCACGCGGTCGAACAGCAGATAGAGACCGACGGCCATCAGGCTGATGATCACGATGCTGGGTACCCAGCGGCCGCCATACAGGCGCGCCATCGGCACACCGGTCAGGATGCTGGCGACGATGAAGCCCAGGGGTTCGAAGGTGCCGGCGAATACCAGCAACAGCACTACGCAGATGCCGATCTTGGTCAGGGTCTCGCGATCCAGCGGCGGCTCGTCATCGCTGTGCTTGATCGGCGCAGGACGGAACACCATGTACAACAGTGCCGAGCCCATCAGGCCGAGCATCAACAACGGGAAGGCCCGAGGTCCCACCGGTTCGTAGGAAAAAGCCGCTTGATACGGCCACGCCATCAGTGCCAGGCCGATACAGACCAGCAACAGCACCGAAGCAAAAATGCGTTGTAAGAGCATGAGGAACTCCTGGGCTGCGGCTCCGCCAAAACGGAGCCGCAACCGCTAGACAGAGACGATCACTGGATCAGGCCGAACTCTTTGGCCAGCACTTTGTAGTCCGCGACCTGCTTCTTCACGTAGGTGTCCAGCTCCGGGCCGGTCATGGCGAACGGGAAGAGCTCGCGCTGATCGCGCAGCTTGGCGAAGTCTTCGGAGGCCAGCAGTTTGTCGAAGGCCGCTTTCCACCAGGCGTAGTCTTCATCGCTGACTTTTGGCCCGAGGTAGAAGCCGCGCACCACCGGCCAGACAATGTCATAGCCTTGCTCGCGTGCTGTCGGAATGTCCTTCATTTCCGGCTGGTCCAGACGCTTGTCGGAGAACACTGCCAACAAACGCATGTCACCGCTCTGGATGTGCGGCATGGAGTCGGAGATGTCGGTGCTGCCAACCTGGATGTGGCCGCCGAGCAGGGCGGTGGCAATCTCGCCGCCACCTTCGAGGGCAACGTAACGCAAGTCGCGCGGGTTGATCCCGGCAGCCTTGGCGATCAGCGCGGTTTGCATCCAGTCCTGGCTGCCGACGGTGCCGCCGGAACCGATCACTACTTTGCTCGGATCTTTCTTCAGTGCCTGGACCAGATCGTCCAGAGTCTTGTAAGGAGAATCGCTTTTAACCGCGATGGCGCCATAGCTGGTACCAACGGCGGCCAGCCAGCGCACGTTGCTTTCATCGAAGCGACCGAACTTGCCTTGCGCCAGGTTCAGCAGCGAACCACTGGACCAGGCCACCAGGGTGCCGGCATCGGCCGGACGCTGGGCGACCACCGCGTTGTACGCTACCGCGCCGACACCGCCGGGCATGTAGGTCACGCGCATTGGCTTGGTCAGCAGTTTTTCGTTGACCAGCGCGCTTTGCGCCAGTTTGCAGGTCAGGTCGAAACCACCGCCGGGCGAGGCCGGGGCGATGCATTCCGGACGTTTGGGTTCGGCGAGCGCTTGGCCGGTGAGCAGCAGGACGCTGGCGGCGAGGGCTAGTTTACGCATTGACAGGTTCATTCAAGTCTCCTTGGGAGTTGTTGTTATTGACGTACTGAATTACCAAAGGGCAACGCTATAGCTCACCAGCAGACGCACTTCATCGGCATCGCGAGCGGAGTAGTTGGAACGGTAGGTGGCATTGCGCAGACGCACGGCGACATCCTTGAGCGCGCCGCTTTGTACAACATATTTAATCTCGCTGTTGCGTTCCCATTCTTTGCCTTCGTCACCGTTCTTGAGCTTGATGTTGTCACCGCTCACGTAACGGCTCATGAAGGTCAGGCCGGGGACGCCGAGGGTGACGAAGTCGAAGTCATAACGCGCTTGCCAGGAGCGCTCTTGGGCGCCGGCAAAGTCGTTGATCTGCACGAAGTTCACCAGATACGGGTCGCTGCCATCCACATAGGGGAACGCGCTGTCGCCGGACATGTGCTGGTAGCCCGCGCTGAACTTATGCCCGCTCAAGGCGTAACTCACCAGACCGTTGAGGGACTTGTTGTCGATCGGGCCGCCGCGGGCCTCGCCCTGGTCATCACTGATGGCAAATCGCAGGTCGCTGGCAAAGGTGCCAGGGCCGAACGGCTGCGCAGCAACCAGCCCGAGATAGTGCTGGTTGTAGACTTCATCGAGTTGCGCGAAGTGGTAGCTGCCGGTGATTTTGTCGGTGAACTTGTAGTCCACGCCGCCAAAGTCGAAGTGCTTGCCGGCCACGGTGCCAGCGAAGCGGCCGTTCTTGTTGTTGAGGGCGATGTCCTCGAAGTCGGTGCTGTCGCGATCCTTGGCCTTGTCCAGACGCCCGCCGGTGAAGGTCAGGCTCTTGATTTCCCTGGAGGTCAGCATGCCGCCCTCAAACGTCTGCGGCAGGATGCGCCCATCGTTGGGTTTGAGGATCGGCAGTTCCGGAATCAGGGTGCCGATTTTCAGCTCGCTGGCGGAGATTTTCACTTTGCCGGTCAGGCCGAGTTTGGAGTATTCGTCGACGGCTCGCCCATCGTCAGTCGGCAGCAGGCCGGTACCGGTGCGGTCAGGGCTTGAATCGAGCTTGACCCCCATCATGCCCAGCGCATCGACACCGAACCCCACGGTGCCGTCGGTGTAGCCTGATTTCAGATTGAGCATGAAACCCTGGGCCCACTCGTCACGCTTGGACTGTTGGGCACTGGTACCGTCGCGATAATCGCGATTGAAGTACATGTTGCGGGTTTCGAAAGTGGCCGAGCTGTTGTCAAAGAATGCGGCCTGGCTCAACGGTGAAAAACCGGCAAGGGCGGCAGCGCTGGCAAGCGCAGCGTGGCTGAAACGGGAGAGGCGGGCAGGCGCGATAGCCTGGGTCTGCAGGGACTGCATGGATGACTTACTCCGTTTATTGTTCTTATTTGTCGAAAACGCTTCGAGGCGTTTTTCGTATCGCTGTGTGGCTGCAGCGACGGCAGTCGAAACTGTCCGTGGTCCGACTCTAACGGGCTAACCTTTCGCTAACCTTTCAGAAGGCTTTCACGATTTTTCGGGCTTCACAGCGACGGATGCCGCTGTAAACTCCGCGCCAAAGAATGGCGTCGACCATCCCTGAATGAGGTAAAGATCCATGCGTGTTCTGCTCGTCGAAGACCATCTGCAGCTCGCCGAAAGTGTCGCTCAGGCGCTCAAGAGCACCGGGCTGACCGTGGACGTTCTGCACGATGGCGTGGCAGCCGACCTGGCGCTGGGCAGCGAGGAATACGCCATGGCGATCCTCGACGTCGGCTTGCCGCGCATGGATGGTTTCGAAGTGCTGGCGCGCTTGCGGGCGCGGGGCAAGAACCTGCCGGTGTTGATGCTGACCGCCCGCAGCGACGTCAAGGACCGGGTCCACGGCCTGAACCTCGGCGCCGACGACTACCTGGCCAAGCCATTTGAACTGACCGAACTCGAAGCCCGGGTCAAAGCCTTGTTGCGCCGCAGCGTGCTGGGTGGTGAGCGCATTCAGCGTTGCGGTGTGCTGGCCTATGACCTGGAAACCCGGCGCTTCACCCTCGGCGAAGAGTTGCTGACCCTGACCTCCCGCGAGCAAGCCGTGCTCGAAGCCCTGATCGCGCGCCCCGGTCGGGTGATGAGCAAGGAGCAACTGGCCTCGCAGGTGTTCGGTCTCGATGAAGAGGCCAGCCCCGATGCGATCGAAATCTACGTGCACCGCCTGCGCAAGAAACTCGATGGCCAACCGGTCGCCATCGTGACCTTCCGCGGCCTCGGTTACTTGCTGGAAAGCCGCGATGCATAGTCCGAGCAGTCTGCGCTGGCGGTTGCTTTGGAACCTGGCGCTGTTGCTGGTGGTGTTGATGCTGGCCAGCGGATTGAGCGCCTACTGGAACGGTCGTGAAGCCGCCGACACGGCTTATGACCGGACCCTGCTGGCGTCGGCGCGGACCATCGCCGCCGGCGTCTCCCAGCGCGATGGCTCCCTGAGTGCCGACGTGCCCTACGTGGCCCTCGATACTTTTGCCTACGACAGTGCCGGGCGAATTTTCTACCTGGTCAACGACATCAATCAGAAGCTGATTTCCGGTTACGAAAACCTGCCCGCGCCACCGCCGGGAACGCCGCGCACTGATGACTATCCGGCGCTGGCACGTTTCTACAACGCCCAGTACCGCGGGCAGAACGTGCGAGTGGTGAGCCTGCTCAAGCCCGTGAGTGAGCCGAACATGAACGGCATGGCGGAAATTCGCGTGGCGGAAACCGATGAAGCGCGCGTCAGCATGGCCCGCAGTCTGGCGGCGGATACGTTGCTGCGCCTGGGCATGCTGGCAATCGGTGCGTTGATGCTGGTGTGGTTTGCGGTGAGTGCCGCGTTACGTCCGCTTGAGCGCTTGCGCACGGCGGTGGAAGAGCGCCAGCCGGACGATCTGCGCCCCTTGCCGCTGGTGGAAGTGCAGCGCGAATTGTGGCCGCTGGTGCGCGCCCTCAATCACTTTACCGAGCGCTTGCGCGGACAGTTCGAGAAGCAGGCGCAATTCATTGCCGAAGCCGCCCACGAACTGCGCACGCCATTGGCAGCACTCAAGGCGCGACTGGAGCTGGGCATGCGTTCGGCCGAGCCCGACACCTGGCGCAGCACCCTGGAGACCGCCGCCCAAGGCACTGATCGCCTGACTCATCTGGCCAATCAGTTGCTTTCCCTGGCTCGGGTCGAAAATGGCGCCCGGGCGATCGCCGAGGGCGGCGCGCAGTTACTCGACCTCAGTCAGTTGGCTCGGGACCTGGGTATGGCCATGGCGCCGCTGGCCCACAAGCGCGGCATCGCGCTGGCGCTGGAAGCGGATGAACCCGTCTGGTTGCGGGGCGAACCGACGTTATTGAACGAACTGCTGAGCAATCTGGTGGATAACGCACTGGCTCACACGCCACCGGGTGGCAACGTGATTTTGCGCGTTTCGGCGCCGGCRGTGCTGGAAGTCGAAGACGATGGCCCCGGCATTCCTCTTGAGGAACGCGATCGGGTATTCGAGCGCTTTTACCGACGCAATCAGCAAGTGGCCGGTTCAGGGTTGGGGTTGGCGATTGTCGGTGAGATCTGCCGCGCGCATCTGGCGCAGATCAGCCTGCACGACGGTGAGCACGCAGGGTTGAAGGTGCGGGTGAGTTTTATTGCGGGAGATTGATGGGGCTTGTTCTGGTCCCATCGTCGGAACGCCGCCCGGAGCAAGCTCGCTCCCACACTGGATCTATGCAGCACCACAAATCCTGTGGGAGCGAGCTTGCTCGCGATGGGGGCGGCGCGGTTTTGGATCAGTAAAACATCGAGCGTGTTTCTTCCAGGTCAGCACACATCGCCTTGTCGTCCGGATCGATCCCGAGTTTGACGAAAGCAGGCACGCTGAAGGGATCGATGCGCGAGATCGGATGGTCGGTGTCTTTGTGGCAATACAGGCTGGCCACTTGCACCAGATCCACATAATCGACCTGCGCAGACTGGCGTTTGAAGTTCAGGTACAGCTGCGGCACTTGCACCAGCATGTCGGGAAATTCCCAGACCCTGAGCAGTTTTTCGCCGATCAGCGGATGAATCTGGTCGATCACATGGTTGAGGCTGACCGGGTCGGACAGCAGCTCATAGTGATCTTCGGCGTAGGTCAGGATCGGCAGCACGCCGATCTGATGCACCAGCCCGCCAAGGGCCGCCTGGTCGGGCTTGAGTCGGGTATAGCTGCGGCACAAGGCGTAGCTGACGCCGGCGATTTCCAGGCTTTTACGCCAGACATCGCGCATCTTCTGTTCAACCACGTCGGAGCGGGCATGGAAAATCTGCTCCATGACCAGGCCGATCGCCAGATTGCAGCTGTAGTTGATGCCCAGGCGGGTGATCGCGGTATGCAGATCGGTCACTTCCTGGGTCGCGCGCAACAGTGGGCTGTTGACCACTTTGATCAGGCGTGCCGACAGCGCGGTATCGCGGCCGATCACTTTGCTCAGGGTACTGACGCTGACTTCCGGGTTTTCTGCGGCCTTGCGAATCTGCAGGGCCACTTCCGGTAACGTTGGCAGAACCAGGTCATCGTTATTGATGGCCTCAACCAAATCCTTTTGGACCTTTTCCGCCAGTTCGCTCATGTAGTCTCTCTAGGTGTTGCGCCAAATGCTGCCGTTATTGCTGGATTTCGCGATCGCGGTCCAGTTCATAAGGCAGGTCGAGCAGCTGCAGGGACGGCCCTTCGAGCTCGCCCAGGTGGATGTCTCCACTGTCTGCTGCTTCGGCTTGCAACACAGCCAGCAGTTCAATGTTCTGCCCGGCGCGGGCAGCCAGCACCACTTCGCCGATGGAACTGCCGTGGGTCGGGGAAAACAGCGGGGTACCCGGCTCAGGCAATTCGCTGGCAGCCAGTTGCAGGCGATACAGACGGCGCTTGAGTTTGCCCAGGTACTGCATGCGCGCGACGATTTCCTGCCCGGTGTAGCAACCTTTCTTGAAACTCACGCCACCGACCGCTTGCAGGTTGAGCATCTGCGGGATGAACAACTCGCGGGTACCCGGCATGACCTGGCCGATCCCTGCGCGGACCTGGCCCAGCAGCCATTGATTCAGATCAGCTTCGCTCAGCACCGCCGATAGCTTGCCTTTGACCGCATTGGCTTGACCGGCGGCAACCCACAACTCGGCGCGTTGCGGCGAGACACGGATGGCGATCAGTCCATCGTTGCGCACGACGCTGTCGGTTTCTGCCGGCAGGCCCAGACCGAGGCTGGCCAGGGCGGCGTCGCCATGGTCAATGCCGAAGCGGACCCAGGCGGCACTTTCATCGGTCAGTTTCGACTTGGAAAACACCGCGTATTTTTTCAGGTCCGCCAGTTGCGGTTCGAGCAATTCAGTGGCCATGGCCAGGACCACGCCATCCCCTTCGAGCAGGATGCGGAAACTCGATTGCATCCGGCCTTTCTGGGTGCAGCGCGCACCGAGGCTGGCCCGGGAATCGCTCAGGTAGTTGAGATTGCAGGTCAGTTGGCCTTGCAGGAATTTGCTGGCGTCCGCGCCGCGGACCGCGAGAACACCTTCATGAGAAAGCGTGCAGAAAAAAGCAGAATCGGCCATGGGTCATCGCAGGGTAAAGAGTCTGGCGGACATCATAAGGGGGCGCCTTCGAAATGGGTAGTTCACAAAGGATCACCGGTGCCCGACCAAAGCCGACTGTTCGACGGAGCGCGGGCCTGTATACTTGCGGCCTATTTGAGGAGCGCTCCATGGTCGAAGATGTTGAACTGAACCGCCTCTACTGGCACAGCCGCCGCGGCATGCTTGAGCTTGACGTGCTGCTGGTGCCGTTTGTGAAAGAGGTTTACCCGCACCTCAACGAGGTTGATCGCGCCTGCTACGTCAGGTTGCTCGAATGCGAAGATCAGGACATGTTCGGCTGGTTCATGGAACGCAGCGAATCCGAAGATCCTGAACTGCAGCGCATGGTTCGCATGATCCTGGACCGTGTCCAGCCCAAGTAACTCGTTCGAATGCCGCTGGCATGCCTCACGGCACTTGCTGGCGGCGTATCTTCTGGCCCAGCTGTTCGCGTTGGGTTCGTTGTTTTTACTGTCAATTCCGCTCTGGGCCAGCTCGCTTGGCGTCGCGCTGTGCGTGGCTCACGGAGTCTGGCTGTTGCCCCGGCAGATCTTGCTGACGCACCCGCAGGCATTTTGCGGCTTGCGGCGTGATGCCGATGGCTGGCAGTTGTGGAGTCGGGCCGGGGGCTGGCAGCCCGTGCAACTGAGGCCGGACAGCCTGGCGCTGCCGTTGGTGGTGGTACTGCGTTTTCGATTGCGTGGCGAGCGCCGGGTCAGGGCCATTTGCGTGCCCCGGGATGCGCAGGCGGCGGATGTGCACCGACGCCTGCGGGTCCGGCTCAAGTTCAGCCGACGTAGGTGGGCGGCACCAGAATAGTGTCCAGCGCGACCGGCAGCAGGTTCGGGTAGTCGAGGGTGTAATGCAGGCCACGGCTTTCCTTGCGCTCCATGGCCGACAGAATCATCAGCTCGGCCACTTGAGCCAGGTTGCGCAGCTCGATCAAATCCCGGCTGACCTTGTAGTTGCTGTAGAACTCGTCGATTTCATCCAGCAGCAATTGCACGCGGTGTTGCGCCCGCTGCAGACGCTTGTTGGTGCGCACGATGCCGACGTAGTCCCACATGAATCGCCGCAACTCATCCCAGTTGTGCGCAATGATCACGTCTTCATCGGAATCGGTGACCTGGCTCGCATCCCAGGCGGGAAGGGGGACTGGCATCGGAATCCGGGGCAACTGTTCGAGAATGTCCGCGGCCGCCGAGCGGGCATAAACGAAACATTCCAGCAACGAGTTGCTGGCCATGCGATTGGCGCCGTGCAGGCCGGTGAAACTGGTTTCGCCAATGGCGTACAGACCCGGCACGTCGGTGCGGCCCTGTTGATCGACCATCACACCACCGCAGGTGTAGTGTGCTGCCGGGACCACTGGAATCGGTTGCTTGGTGATGTCGATGGAAAATTCCAGGCAGCGTTCGTACACCGTCGGGAAGTGCGTCTTGATGAAAGCTTCGGGCTTGTGGCTGATGTCCAGATAGACGCAATCGACGCCCAGGCGCTTCATTTCATGGTCGATGGCCCGGGCGACGATGTCCCGTGGAGCCAACTCTGCCCGTGGATCGAAGCGTTGCATGAAGCGCTCGCCGTTGGGCAGCTTCAGGTGGGCGCCTTCGCCTCGCAGGGCTTCGGTGATCAGGAAGCTCTTGGCTTGCGGGTGATACAGGCAAGTGGGGTGGAACTGGTTGAATTCCAGGTTCGCCACCCGGCAGCCCGAGCGCCAGGCCATGGCGATGCCATCGCCGCAGGCGCCGTCGGGGTTACTGGTGTACAGGTAAACCTTGGCCGCACCACCGGAGGCGAGGATCACGAAACGGGCGCCGTAGGTGTCGACTTCGCCGGTGGCGCGATTGAGCACATAAGCACCGAGGCAGCGATCGCCTTCGAGTCCCAGGCGTTTCTCCGTAATCAGGTCAACCGCCACTCGCTGTTCCAGCAGTTCGATGTTGGGTCGTTTCCTGGCCTGGTCGAGCAGGGTAGTGAAAATGGCTGCACCCGTGGCATCGGCGGCGTGGATGATGCGCCGATGGCTGTGGCCGCCCTCGCGGGTCAGGTGGAACTCAAAGCCGCCATCTTCGTTACCCGACTGTTCATCGCGGGTAAAGGGCACGCCCTGGTCGATCAGCCACTGAATGGCTTCCTTGCTGTGCTCGACGGTAAAGCGCACGGCGTCCTCATGGCACAGGCCGCCGCCCGCATTGAGCGTGTCATCGACATGGGATTCAACGGTATCGGTGTCATCCAGCACGGCCGCAACGCCGCCCTGGGCCCAGAACGTCGAGCCATTGGCGAGGTTGCCCTTGCTCAGTACGGCAATGCGCAAATGACCGGGCAAGGTCAGCGCAAGGCTCAAACCGGCAGCACCGCTGCCAATTACCAGAACATCGTGTTGAAACTGTTGGCTCATTTCAGGATTCCGCTCAAAGCGACYCGGGTCGGGGGTGGCGCAGCTGGACAGGCGAGTCAAGGCAGCCGCACAGCCTACTAGTATATAGAGGGGGGGAGCGGCACAATACCCGAGCTGGCATGGCATTGTGAAACTACTGTGACGCAAAACATCGGACGCTTCGTCGGATGTTTTTCTGCCCGTTGGGCGCGAGAATGACTGTATCGCCGATTTAACAGTGTTTTTCCCTTCACGGTTGCACAATGTCGGGGCGGCGCCGCTATAAATATTTGGAACTTTTGCCAAAGGGCCAAGATCAATAGACGGTTGCCTGAAACAAGGGACAGCGTCGGCTTCAGTGCGGGATTGCGGTTTGATCCTTGCTGAAGAGTCCGATGACAAGATTATCCGCGCAGCCGGGTCAACTCGTGCTGCGCTTTTCGTGCGTGCCAAATCAGAGCCCGCAGGAAACTTGCCTGGAGGGGGAGAACTTTTGCGAAAAGCCCGAGTCTATGTTTGCAAGTCTGGTGGATTACTTCTGCAAGCCTCCTCCGAGCTCATCGAGGAGTGTTCATGCTAACCCAGGAAGAGGATCAGCAACTGGTCGAGCGCGTTCAGCGCGGCGACAAGCGTGCTTTCGATCTGCTAGTGCTGAAATACCAGCACAAAATTCTCGGGTTGATCGTGCGTTTTGTGCACGACACCCATGAAGCCCAGGATGTGGCACAAGAAGCCTTTATCAAGGCGTACCGTGCACTTGGAAATTTTCGCGGAGACAGCGCGTTTTATACGTGGCTTTACCGCATCGCCATCAACACGGCGAAAAACTATCTGGTTTCACGCGGCCGTCGGCCGCCGGATAGCGATGTCAGTTCCGAGGATGCAGAGTTCTACGATGGCGATCATGGCCTCAAGGATCTCGAGTCGCCAGAACGGGCTTTGCTGCGGGATGAGATCGAAGGCACCGTCCATCGAACCATTCAGCAACTGCCGGAAGATTTACGTACGGCTTTAACTTTACGTGAGTTTGATGGTCTGAGTTACGAGGACATTGCGAGCGTCATGCAATGTCCGGTAGGCACCGTGCGCTCCCGGATCTTCCGCGCCCGGGAGGCCATCGATAAAGCCCTGCAGCCGTTGTTGCAGGAAAACTAAAGACAGCGGCGACAGCCAAGAGAGGAACGCCATGAGTCGTGAAGCCCTGCAGGAATCGCTGTCCGCAGTGATGGATAACGAAGCGGACGAACTTGAATTGCGTCGGGTATTGAATGCCTGTGACGATGTTGAAACCCGTGAAACCTGGGCTCGTTATCAGATCGCTCGGGCAGTGATGCACAAGGATCTGCTGCTTCCACGTCTGGACATCGCGGCGGCTGTTTCTGCTGCTCTGGCTGACGAAGCCGTGCCGGCAAAACCTTCCCGTGGTCCATGGCGCAGCCTGGGTCGTCTGGCGGTCGCAGCTTCCGTGACCCTGGCGGTACTGGCCGGTGTGCGTCTGTACAACCAGGACGAGATCGCCGGTGTCGAATTGGCCCAGCAATCCAGTCAACCCGGACTGGCCGTTCCTCAAGTAAAAGGCCCTGCTGTTCTCGCAGGCTACAATGAGAGTTCGCAAGCTACTGGCCCAATGGCCAACGGCGTTTTGCAAGGTCAGCCAGGGTGGCACGATCAGCGTCTGCCAGGCTACTTGCGCCAACATGCACAACAGGCTGCACTGAAAGGTACTGAGAGCGCTCTGCCGTACGCTCGTGCCGCAAGTCTGGAAAACCGTTAAGGAGGATCATGCGCGCCATACCTCTACTTTCGCTTCTGCTCAGCGGCTGGTTCATCGTTCCAGCCCAAGCCGATGATGCCCAGGACTGGTTGACCCGCCTGGGCCAGGCAGAGCAACAGCAAAGCTTTCAGGGTACTTTCGTCTACGAGCGTAACGGTAGTTTTTCTACCCATAACATCTGGCACCGTGTCCAGGATGGAAAAGTCCGCGAGCGTTTGATCCAGCTCGACGGCTCCGCTCAGGAAGTCGTTCGCATTGATGGGCAAACCCAATGCGTCAGTGGCACGCTGATAGCAGGGCTTGGGGACTCCCCGAACTCCGCGGCCCGTGCACTTGATCCTCAAAAGCTCAAGAATTGGTATGACCTCGCTGTCATCGGCAAGTCGCGTGTCGCCGGGCGTTCGGCGGTGATCGTATCGCTGACACCCCGCGATCAACACCGCTACGGTTTTGAACTGCATCTGGATAAAGAAACCGGCCTGCCTCTGAAGTCTTTGCTATTGGACGACAAGGGACGGTTGTTGGAGCGTTTCCAGTTTACGCAACTGGATACCGCTGACGTTCCTTCCGAAAAAGACCTGCAGGCCAGTAATGATTGCAAGCCCGTCAATCTCGAAAGTGACAAGGCTTCTGCCGTCAAGGCTGCCCAGGTCTGGCGTTCCGACTGGTTGCCGCCCGGCTTCGAGCTGACCAGCAGCACCGCTCGCAAGGATCCGGAGACCAAAACCCAGGTCAATAGCCTGATGTATGACGATGGTCTGACGCGCTTTTCGGTATTCCTCGAGCCGCTCAATGGCGCAACAGTCACCGATACCCGCACTCAGTTGGGGCCGACCGTTGCGGTTTCCCGGCGCTTGACCACGGCACAGGGTGAGATGATGGTGACCGTCGTCGGTGAGATACCGGTCGGTACCGCTGAGCGGATAGCGCTTTCGATGCGTACCGACGCCGCTGCGACCAAGCAGTGAGCTGAATTCGAAATGTTTCGTGAGCATTTCAATTTGCTAAAATCCCGTAAATTTCATATAGGTCAGAGTCCCTCGGCTCTGGCCTTGTTTGTTGTTCCCGGAACAAAAATACCGGCGTATTGTTCCCGGTGTTTCTTGCTCCATATCGCTTAACCATGCTCGTCGTAACGGGAGCCGTATGTCGATACCACGCTTGAAGTCCTACCTTTCCATTATTGCCACCGTACTGGTGCTTGGTCAGGCGGTCACCGCCCAAGCGGTCGAATTGCCTGACTTTACGCAACTGGTCGAACAGGCCTCGCCTGCGGTCGTGAACATCAGTACCACGCAAAAGCTGCCGGATCGCCAAGTCAGCCAGCAAATGCCCGACCTCGAAGGCTTGCCGCCTATGCTGCGCGAATTCTTCGAGCGAGGCATGCCGCCGCAATCGCGTTCACCTCGCGACCGTCAGCGCGAGGCAACTTCCCTGGGGTCGGGTTTCATCATCTCTACTGATGGCTATATCCTGACCAACAACCACGTGATCGCCGATGCTGACGAAATCCTCGTCCGCCTGGCTGATCGCAGCGAAATGAAAGCCAAGCTGATCGGTACCGATCCACGTTCCGACGTGGCGCTGCTGAAAATCGAAGGCAAGGATCTGCCAGTGCTGAAGCTCGGTAAATCCCAGGACCTGAAGGCTGGCCAATGGGTTGTCGCGATTGGTTCGCCATTCGGCTTTGACCACACGGTGACCCAGGGCATCGTCAGTGCCGTCGGTCGCAGCCTGCCGAACGAAAACTATGTACCGTTCATCCAGACCGACGTACCGATCAACCCGGGTAACTCGGGCGGCCCGCTGTTCAACCTGAACGGTGAGGTGGTCGGGATCAACTCGCAGATCTACACCCGCTCCGGTGGCTTCATGGGTGTGTCGTTTGCGATCCCGATCGACGTGGCCATGGATGTTTCCAATCAGCTGAAATCCGGTGGAAAAGTCAGCCGAGGCTGGCTGGGTGTCGTGATTCAGGAAGTCAGCAAGGACCTGGCCGAGTCGTTCGGTCTGGAGAAGCCGGCGGGTGCGCTGGTTGCTCAGATTCAGGATGATGGCCCGGCTGCCAAGGGTGGCCTGCAAGTCGGCGACGTGATCCTGAGCATGAACGGTCAGCCAATCGTCATGTCGGCCGACCTGCCGCATCTCGTTGGTGCGTTGAAGGCTGGCGCAAAAGCCAATCTGGAAGTGATTCGTGACGGCAAGCGCAAGAAAGTCGAGCTGACCGTCGGTGCCATTCCGGAAGAAGCTAAAGAGCTGGATGCCGAGCCAAAATCCAGCATCGAGCGCAGTAGCAATCGCCTCGGTGTTTCTGTGGTCGAGTTGACTGACGACCAGAAGAAAACCTATGACCTCAAAGGCGGTGTGATGATCAAGGAAGTGCAGGACGGTCCTGCCGCCATGATCGGCTTGCAGCCGGGTGATGTGATCACCCACCTGAACAACCAGGCCATCGGTTCCACCAAGGAGTTCGCGGACATCGCCAAGGCGCTGCCAAAGAACCGCTCGGTGTCGATGCGGGTACTGCGTCAGGGTCGAGCGAGCTTCATCACCTTCAAACTGGCTGAATAACCCGGTAGTTGGTTGAATAAAAAACCGCCTCGAAAGAGGCGGTTTTTTTGTGTCCGGACTTTTTGTCTGCGAGGGCGTCAGCCCATCATGTCCTTGATCATGCGCTCTTGTTCCATCAGCTCACGTTGCCGTGCGTCGATCCGCGAAGACAGCGGGAAGTTCGTGCCGGCCTTGCGTTTGGCGAAGTCCAGTTGCTGAATGGCCTGTTTATAGTCCCCGACCAGTGCAAAGTATTCGGCGCGAGCCTGATGCAAGCCGATGATATTGCCTGACAGGCCGCGTGTCTCGGCAACCTGATACCACACGTCCGGATCATCCGGGCGGGACTTGAGCAGGCCTTCGAGGGCTTTCTCCGCATCCGCAGTACGGTTCTGCTTGAGCAGCAGGTCGACTCGAATCTGGTTCAGCGGGTAGTTGCCAGCGTATTGGCCCATCAACCGGTCAACCCGGGACTGGGCATCGGGCAGGCGATTGTTGGTGATGTCCAGATCCACCTGAGCCAGGTTGTAGATGATTTCGTTGGGTGCCTTGGCCAGCAACTGCTTGAGGTTTTCCCGTGCTTCGTTCAGTTGGCCGCCCTTGATCTGGGCGATCGCCAGGCCGTAGCGTGCTACGTCGTTTTTCGGGTTCTCGTCGAGCTGGGCGCGGAAGCGCTTGGCGCCAAGTCCCGGGGTTTCTTCATAGATCAGTTGAACGCGTGCGCGGATCAGTTGGTAGCGCATGCTGTCTTCGATACCTCCCTTTGGAAACTGTTCGGCGCGGTTGCGGGTGTCGGCGATACGCGATTCGGTGACCGGGTGAGTCAGCAGAAATTCCGGTGGCTTGGCATCGTAGCGGTACTGACGCCCCAGGCGCTCGAACATGCTGGGCATCGAGCGGGGATCGTAACCGGCCTTTTCCAGATTGAGGATGCCGATACGGTCGGCTTCCTGCTCGTTCTGGCGGGAGAATCGCCGCTGTTCCTGGATGGCTGCGGCCTGTGTGCCGGCAATGGCTGCAATCCCGGCGTTACCGCCACCTGCGGCTGCAACCACGATGCCGGCCAGCAATGCAGCCATCATCGGTACTTGCATGCGTTGTTGCGCTTCGACGCCCCGGGCAAAGTGGCGTTGCGACAAGTGAGCCAGTTCGTGCGCCAGTACCGAAGCGTATTCGCCTTCGGTCTGGGCGTAGAGGAACAGGCCACCGTTGACCCCGACGATCCCGCCGGGTGCCGCAAAGGCGTTGAGCTGCGGGCTGTTGATCAGGATGAACTCCAGGCGCCGGTCAGTGACCTGGCTGGTCTCCACCAGTCGGTAGACGCTGGATTCCACGTAATTCTTGAGTTGCGGATCGTTGAGCTGTGAAACCTGGCTGCGCAACATGGCCAGCCAGGCGCGGCCGAGCTGGTATTCCTGTTGCGGCGAGACAATGGCAGAACTGGCGTCGCCGAGTGACGGCAGGTCGTCGGCAAAGCCCGGTGAGGCGAGCAGGCAAGCGAGCGTCAGCAGGGTAGGGCGCAAAAATGTCATGCACAAAGCCTTAGTCGACAAAGACCTTACTGTAGCCGGACACAGGCGTTGCGACCAGATATTCTAGGCAACTCAACCACCTGACCCGGAGTGATGCAATGACCGACGCTGTAGAGCATGACGTTGAACTCGACGCCAGCGGCCTGAATTGCCCGTTGCCGTTGCTCAAGGCCAAGATGGAGCTCAACCGGCTGGCCAGTGGTGCGGTGCTCAAGGTCATCGCCACCGATGCAGGTTCGCAGCGCGACTTTCGCACCTTTGCCCGATTGGCCGGTCATACCCTGCTTCTTGAAGAAGAAGATGCGGGTGTTTACCGCTACTGGTTGAAAAAAGCCTGAATTCGGCTGCGTTTGCCCCTAAGGATTATTGATGTTCAAAGTGTTACGCGACTGGATTCAGCGCTATTTCTCCGATGAAGAAGCGGTGGTGCTGGCTGTCCTGCTGTTTCTGGCATTCACCGTCGTACTGACCTTGGGCGGTATGCTGGCGCCGGTACTCGCCGGGATGGTGCTGGCGTACCTGATGCAGGGGCTGGTGGTGGCCCTCGAGCGCCTGCGCGTGCCGGGTTGGGCCGCGGTGGGGCTGGTCTTTGCGTTATTCATGGGGCTGTTGCTGGTATTCATCGTGGTTGTCGTGCCGTTGCTGTGGCACCAACTGATCACGTTGTTCAACGAGTTGCCCGGCATGCTTGCCAAGTGGCAGTCGCTGTTGTTGCTGCTGCCCGAGCGTTATCCGCACCTGGTATCCGATGAGCAAGTATTGCGGGCCATCGAAGTGGCGCGGGGCGAAATCGGCAAGTTTGGTCAGTGGGCACTGACGTTCTCGCTGTCGAGCCTGCCTTTGCTGGTGAACATCATGATCTACCTGGTGCTGGTGCCGATCCTGGTGTTTTTCTTCCTCAAGGATCGGGCCATGATCGGCCAGTGGGTGCGCGGTTACCTGCCCCGTGAGCGGGCGTTGATCACCCGGGTGGCCCATGAAATGAACCGGCAGATCGCCAATTACATTCGCGGCAAGGTCATCGAAATCATCATTTGCGGTGGCGTGACCTACATCGCCTTTGTTGTTCTTGAACTGAACTACGCGGCGCTGCTGGCTCTGCTGGTGGGAATTTCGGTGGTGGTGCCTTATGTCGGCGCCGTGGTGGTGACCGTGCCCGTGTTTCTGATTGCGCTGTTCCAGTGGGGCTGGAGCGATCAGTTCATTTATCTGATGGCGGTCTACGGGATCATTCAGACGCTGGACGGCAACGTGCTGGTGCCATTGCTGTTCTCGGAGGCGGTCAACCTGCACCCGGTGGCGATCATCTGCGCGGTGTTGCTGTTTGGTGGCTTGTGGGGGTTCTGGGGTGTGTTCTTCGCGATTCCCCTGGCGACGCTGTTCAAGGCCGTGCTGGATGCGTGGCCGCGCAAGGAGCCGGAGGTGGCGCCGCTGCTTTAATTCTTCAGTGAGGCTGATTGCCTCTTCGCGAGCAGGCTCGCTCCCACATCAGATCGCGTCAGTCAAAACAACTCGGTCAACTGTGGGAGCGAGCCTGCTCGCGATAGCGTCGGAACAGGCCTCGAAGAAATCAGGCTTTGTTGAGGGCCTGAGCAGCAACCAGCACCGCATCAACATGCCCCGGCACCTTCACGCCGCGCCATTCCTGGCGCAGCACGCCTTTGGCGTCGATCAGGAAGGTGCTGCGATCCACGCCCATGTATTCCTTGCCGTAGAGCTTTTTCAGCTTGATCACGTCGAACAGCTGGCAGATGGCTTCGTCCTTGTCGCTGATCAGCTCAAAGGGGAATTCCTGCTTGCATTTGAAGTTCTCGTGGGATTTCAGGCTGTCGCGAGACACACCGAACACTTCGGTATTGGCGGCCTTGAACGCTGCGTACTGATCACGAAAGCCTTGCCCCTCGGTCGTGCAACCCGGCGTGCTGTCCTTGGGGTAGAAGTAGATCAGCACCTGCTTGCCTTTCAGGCCAGCGAGGCTGACGGTGTGCCCGCTGGTGGCGGGGGCTTGGAAATCGGCTACCGGTTGGTCGATGGCAACGGCCATGAAAGCTTCCTTACATTGGGTTCTGTGGGCGCCAGGGTTCGATCAGGGCATCGAGGTTCAGCGCGTCGGCAAAATCCAGGAACTGATCGCGCAGCCAGCTGATTTGCACGCCGGCCGGCAAGGTCACGGTAAACGTGGCGTTGAGCATGGTGCCGCCGGTCTGCGGAGCCTGATAGGTGTCGCAGGTCAGGTTTTCCAGCTCGACATTGTGGTCCATGAAGAACTGGCACAGCTCGTTGATGATGTCCGAGCGGTAGGCCGAGCTGACATAAGCGACGTACGGCAGGGCCTGGGGGCGGTTTTCCAGGGCGGCGCTGCGCACCACGTTGACCGTGAACGCATGCCGCTTGGCCAGCACTGGCAGGCTGCCTTCCAGGCGTGCCAGGGCATCCCAGCTACCGGAGATTTCCAGCACCAGCGCACTGCATTCGCCATGACGGGTCAGGCGAGAAGTGACCACGGCGCAGCGGTTTTCATGGCTGGCGCGGCACAGGACGTTGGTCAGCTCCATGGGGTTGGCGCCGAGGGCACTGATGACAAGGAATTGTTCGCGAACTGTGGGGGTGGACATGCAGCATTCCTAAAGCGATGAGCGGTCGATACGTCAAAGGGCTGAATTATCGGGAGCGAGCCTGCGGATGCGAACTCAGAAAGCCCCAAGTGACAGGTTGCGACGTGCTCCGGCAGGGCGGGAGCGAGGCGTGGCAACGCTGGACCAGGGCTTGTGATGCCGAAAATGGAGGCTGAAACCCGACGGACGAGCTTGTCTGTATCGATCAAAGTCTGAAGGGTAGCGAAAACCGGCGCCAAGGGGAATGGCGGCAGCACAGTACTTCGCTTGTGCAAGCATCTTGGCGCCAGTACCATTACGGCTCTCTTTTTCCGGCAGGAGCGGTTTCATGATTGCGGGCAGTATGGTGGCACTGGTCACACCCATGGATGCACAGGGGCGTCTTGACTGGGACAGCCTCAGCAAACTCGTGGACTTCCACCTTGAAAACGGCACCCATGCCATTGTCGCCGTCGGTACCACCGGCGAATCGGCAACCCTCGACGTCAACGAGCACATCGCAGTCATCCGCGCCGTGGTCAAGCAGGTCAATGGCCGCATTCCGGTGATCGCCGGTACCGGCGCCAATTCGACCCGCGAAGCCGTCGAGTTGACCCGCAATGCCAAGGAAGCCGGCGCCGACGCCTGCCTGCTGGTCGTGCCGTACTACAACAAGCCGACCCAGGAAGGCCTGTACCTGCACTTCAAGCACATCGCCGAAGCGGTCGACATTCCGCAGATTCTCTATAACGTTCCCGGCCGCACCTCCTGCGACATGCAGGCCGAGACCGTGATCCGCCTGTCCACCGTGCCGAACATCATCGGTATCAAGGAAGCGACTGGCGACCTCAAGCGCGCCAAAGCCATCCTCGATGGCGTAAGCAAGGACTTCATCGTCCTGTCCGGCGATGATCCGACCGCGGTCGAGCTGATCCTGATGGGCGGCAAGGGCAACATCTCCGTCACCGCCAACGTCGCTCCGCGGGAAATGGCCGATCTGTGCGAGGCCGCCCTCAAGGGTGATGCCGTGACTGCACGGGCAATCAACGAAAAACTGATGCCGTTGCACAAGGACCTGTTCATCGAAGCCAACCCGATTCCGGTGAAGTGGGCTTTGGTTGAAATGGGCCTGATGCACGAAGGCATTCGCCTGCCGTTGACCTGGCTGAGCGCACCTTGTCACGAAACGCTGCGCACGGCCCTGCGCCAGTGCAGCGTCCTGGTTTAATTGAGGAAGTACAACGCATGAAGCGAATGGCCGGACTTTCCGCACTTGCCTTGATTATCTCCAGCACCAGTGGCTGTGGATGGGTCTGGGGCCCGGAAGGTTATTTCCGTGACCGTGGTAGCGATTACCTGCAAGCGCAACAGACTGCACCGATGCAAATACCGCAGGATGTCCGTACCGCCAAGCGTCTGGATCCGCTGTTGCCGATCCCGCGCAACGTGGCTGATGACACTGAGAAGGGCGAGTACACCGTGCCTCGTCCGCAGCCACTGACGGCGGCTGCGGACGCCAGCCCCTACACCCTGCAGAAGAGCGGCGGCTCCAGCTCCATCCTGGCGCAGAACCCGCCGGCCGAAGTCTGGCCTGTGGCCGTTCAGTTCTTTCAGGACAACGGCTTTCGTCTGGATGAACAACGTCCGCAAACCGGCGAATTCACCACCACCTGGCAGCATTCCGACGAACTGTCCGCCGCCATGGGCAAACGCCTGAGCGCGGCCGGCGTCAGCACGGACAGCGAAACCCGCGTGCGGGTGCGCATCGAGCCGGGCGTGCAGCGCAACACCAGTGAAGTCTATGTGGTCAGCGCCGAGCGTCCTGCCGGCAGTACCGCTGACGTGGCTTTCACCAACCGTTCGGTCAACACTGGCCTGGACGCGGCACTGGTCGACGACATGCTCGCGAGCATGAGCCGTATCTCGGAGAAGGGCGGTTCGGTTTCCATGCTGGCTTCACGTGATTTCGACGCGCCAAGCCGTGTCAGCCTAAGCGAAGACGGCAGCGGCAACCCTGTGCTGAACGTCGGTACCGACCTGGATCGTGCCTGGTCGAGCGTCGGTCGTGCGCTGGAACAAGGCGAATGGCGTGTTGAAGACATCAACCGCAGCCTGGGCCTGTACTACATCAACCTGGCCGAAAAAGCCGAGAAGAAAGACGACAAGCCAGGCTTCTTGAGCAGCCTGTTCGGCAGCGCGCCGAGCAAGGAAGAGCTGGATGCCCGCGCCGAGCGTTATCAGGTTCGCCTGAGCAAGGTTGGCGAGAACGTCCAGGTCACCGTCGAGAAAAACATCAACACCGTGGCGCCGCCAGAGGTAGCGCGTAAAGTGTTGAGCAAGATTCAGGACAACCTGGGCTGATCCTATGCGTTTTGCCGTTCTCGGCAGCGGCAGTCAAGGGAATGGCACGCTGATATCCAGCGCTGATACGTACGTATTGGTGGATTGTGGTTTTTCCCTGCGGGAAACCGAAAAACGCCTGCTGCGCCTGGGTGTGAACCCTGCGCAGCTGAGCGCGATACTCGTGACCCACGAACATGCCGACCACGTGCATGGCGTGGGTTTGCTGTCTCGGCGCTACAATCTGCCTGTCTACCTCAGTCGCGGGACCTTGCGCGGGATGCGCAAACCGATTGAACCCGCAGGCTTTCTGGCCGGCGGCGAGCAACTGCAAATCGGCGACTTGAGCATCGGTGTCATTGCCGTGGCCCACGATGCACAGGAACCGACGCAGTATGTCTTCAGTGACGGTGAGCGGCGCTTCGGCCTGTTGACCGACCTGGGTTCGTATTGCGACAAGGTGCTGGACGGCTATCGGGACCTCGATGCGTTGATGATCGAGTCCAATCACTGTCGTGACATGCTGGCTCGCGGTCATTACCCGTACTTTCTCAAGCAACGGGTGGGCGGTGAACTGGGACATTTGAATAACCATCAGGCGGCATTCCTGGTGGCCGAGTTGGGCTGGAAAGACCTGCAACACCTGGTCCTGGCCCATCTGAGCAGCAAGAACAACCTGCCGCAGCTGGCCCGGCAATGTTTTGTCGACACCCTCGGGTGCGACCCGGACTGGCTGCAACTGGCCGATCAAGATTCAGGGCTCGACTGGCGCCACATCGCCTAGCCCATCTACTTAGCAAGCGGAGCCCATCATGGAAAAACGTGAAGAACTCTACCGCGGCAAAGCCAAGTCGGTTTACAAGACCGACGACGCTAACCGTTTGATCCTGCTGTTTCGCAACGACACCTCGGCGTTCGACGGCAAGCGCATCGAGCAGCTCGACCGCAAAGGCATGGTGAACAACAAGTTCAACGCCTTCATCATGCAGAAGCTCGAAGCTGCTGGCGTGCCGACCCAATTCGACAAATTGCTGGGCGACAATGAATGCCTGGTGAAAAAACTCGACATGATCCCGGTCGAATGCGTCGTGCGTAACTACGCTGCGGGCAGCCTGGTCAAGCGTCTGGGTGTCGAGGAGGGCATGAAGCTCAATCCTTACACCTTCGAACTGTTCCTGAAGGACGACGCCAAGGGCGACCCGTTCATCAACGAATCCCACGTCGTGGCTTTCGGTTGGGGCACCGCCGAGCAACTGGTTCGCATGAAAGAGCTGTCGCTCAAGGTCAACGAAGTCCTGAGCAAACTGTTCGACGACGCCGGCCTGCTGCTGGTCGACTTCAAGCTGGAATTCGGCGTGTTCCACGATGGCTCCATCGTGCTGGGCGACGAATTCAGCCCGGACGGCTGCCGCCTGTGGGACAAGGCGACCGGTAAGAAAATGGACAAGGACCGCTTCCGTCAGGGCCTCGGTGACGTTATCGAAGCCTACGAAGAAGTCGCCAATCGTCTTGGCGTACCGCTTTAACCGACGCAAGCATCTGATAGCACAGAAATATTTCGCTTAGGGGGTTCGCTTCCTGCGAAAGTGTTGTTATGATGCGCGCCGTTGGAGAGATGCCAGAGTGGCCGAATGGGACGGATTCGAAATCCGTTGTACCTTCACCGGTACCTAGGGTTCGAATCCCTATCTCTCCGCCATTATTGCTACACGCTAAGCCCCTGATAACGTTAAAGTTATCAGGGGCTTTTTGTTTTTAGAGATCAATCCTAGGGCATATTTAGGGCATCCTAAGACCTAAGGCGCCGGCTAAATGCTCTGAGCTCGAAGCCTAAAAAATAGCTGTCGATTTCTAGTATTAATACCGTCTCGAATTCTTTCGCGAACATGGTGCAAGGCCATGAGTATTTAGCTAGACTCGGTTTGCTCAGTACCGCTTACGAATAACGAATGCATGAAGCTCGCGTAAGTGATCCCTGAAGGTTCTACGTTTGTTTACTCAAGTGAATCCAATGACTCAAACCTACGCATGGCTTACGGAATCTATTCGCTTTTCTCTTTTGGGTGTCCCTGAAGGAGCAAAGATTTCTTGGCACTCGATCATGGGAAAGGACGCAGAATCGATGACCAATCGTCCAGCACAGCAACTGGTGATTGAGGAAGGGCCTTGTGAGAACGGTAGGTTAGTTGTTACTGCGCAACCTGGCAGAATTGATATCACCTTGACCGCAATGCCGATGGATCCCGTCAATCATCCTTCGCTAGGTTCGTTTGATGAAGTGTGCTCGGGTTTCGAGCGGCGATTAGCAGCCGTTAAAATGCCTGTAGCTGCGCGGCTTGCATTTGGCGCGGTGTTGAACACGTTTCCAGGTAGCACGGAAAAAAGCAAAACGTTATTCAAAACGCTGGTTCCGGGGTTTTCAATCGATCCTGAAGTTGATGATATTATGCTTCAGTTTAATCGAGCTAAAAAACTTCCGAAAATTAGCGGAATTGTATTGAATAGATTAACTAAATGGTCGCAGTTGGCTTTGCAGACTGTTCAGTATCAAAGTAACATAGCGTTGCCTTCTAAAAGTACCCCTTTGATACAGCTGGAGTTAGACTTTAATAGTCATCCAGAGTCTAAGCTGCCTAACTCATCTGCTTATGGGTCGTTAATAACTGCAATGTGCTCTGAGGCAAGGTTGGTTGTTTCGGGAGGTGCCAATGGATAGCCCTGTTTACTATGTTGAATCTGCTGTCCTGCAGGCTCCTGTTGAAAGACGGGTAGGGGAATTTGATACTTCAATTTTTTTCTTCAATCCTAGTTCAACGGCTTCTTTCCAGCTTTTCGAGCGTAGATCAGAGAAAGTAAGGCCTGCGGCAACTGAAAGTGCGGTTAAAATTGAGCTCCGCTTTGATGATGAGTCAACTAGCGCGAGTGCCTATGTCGCTGGCGACAAGAACAGGTGGGAGCCAAGTTATGTTAGTGCAAAGGTTGAGCCTTTAACTTCGAAGCTTTCAGCTGGTGTCCGTTCGCAAGTTGAGGTAATACATACTCTTGATTCAATTGCCGCCGAAAGTTCTGATTCAAGCAGAATCGCTCTAAGGGCGGTAGTTGATGCAGTCGAAGATCATATAAAAAATAATGATCTTTGGAGTTTGAATGAGCTATTGATTAACGTAGACCCTTCTGCATTTAGAAAGATTACCAGTGTTGCGTTCTTGAGAACATCGTTTCGCATGCGTGATAAACTAAGTGGTTGGGCGGCACTTTATGATAGAACTCTAATTCATTTGAACGAAACTGGTCAGGATGCAGATCGTGCCCTGCGTGGGCTTTCTAGAAAGAAGGTAGCGCAGCTTGTCTGAAGGAAAGTTGATAGGAAAAGTAGATCTATTCGGCGCGGCGATCTACCAGACAGATAACCCTGAGCAGCGACATGCAGCCATTGTCTTTAAAGATCGTGCGAAGCCGAATGTGAGCTTGCTCCATCTGGCTTGGCACTATCATTTGCTAAGCGAACCCCTCCAGCCGGGGTACCGCTGTGTGCCGATGCCTAGCTTTGACGAGGAAGAGCTGCAGTTATTTGCTGAACAAGCCTCTCGGATATTTGAAGAGAACTCGTCCGGAATTCCTTATGGTATGGGATATACCGGTGCTGCAGTTTTTGGAGGAGACCTAAAGTTTCTAGAGTCGCCTGGAGCCGGCTTGACCTGTGCTACGTTTCTTCTCGGATTTTTCGATACGTTAGGATTCGAAATTATTGACGTTGAGTCATGGCAGAGTAGGGCGGACGATGTAGTTTGGCAGGGTAATATTTATGCACTCTTAGAAAAAAGGCTTGAGAAGGATAACGCTATTGCACAAAAAGATCTGATCGGTAAAGCATTTCGCTTCCGCCCTGAGGAAGTGGTCGGGTCCGTGGGTATCTATCAAAATGAACCATTGGAGTTTTCCGAGTCGACAGCGGTTGGCGCCCGTTTATTAGCTGAAATGCAGAAGCCTAAACAAGCAGCCAAGCCGCAAACCTAGGTACTTGTCTACTCCACAAAGCCCAGCATTCTTGAAACTACTCCCGCCATACTTTTGGTGTCTGTCGGTATCCATCTCCCATAATGTTTTCGGATCATCGTTGTATCAGCGTGCCCAAGTTGTCTGGCTACCCATTCAACTGGAACATAGCTCGACAGCATTTGACTTGCGAATGTGTGGCGGCATTGGTTGGCACCACGATGACGCACTTCGGCTTTTTTGAGATGCGCAGTAAACCAATTGCTCAATGTCTTTCCGCTCCAGAGCAAACCACTAGTAGAACTTCGAAAAAGAAACCTCACTTTCATTTTCCTCGAGGTAATGTTGTCGCGCTGAATTACAGTGATTTCAACAATAGGCGCTTCCTTAGCAGCGATAATAATCTCCCGCATCAGCTCGAGAGCTGGGTCTATCAGCTCGACGACTCTTACCCTGGAACGTTCTTTGGGCACTTTGAACTCACCAACGACTAATGCCCGGCGGACATGGACAAGGCCGGCATCAAGATCTATATCTTCAACGGCTAGCCCTATGAGTTCGGATAGGGAAAGCCCGGCCCAGCAGTTGAACTCAATCATTCGAGCGTCGGCTCGCCGATCGGGATCCGCTTTGCCGATCAGCTCAATCTCGGTACGACTGAAAGGGTCGGCATGCTCCAGATCGACGTCCGAACCGACGTTGCTGATCCGGTCGAGCGGGTTGGCTTTCAGGATGCCATCGCCGAAGGCATCAGCCCAGACGCCGCGGACGACGGTGAAGATGTCGTTCACTGTCTTTGGGGCCAAGCCTTGCTTGAGCAGTTGCGCTTGAAACAGTTCGATGTCGCTCTTGCTGATGTCGACGATCCGACGCTTGCCGAATTTTTTGTCGACGTGCACGGCCTTGCTGACGTAGTTGACGACGGTGCTCGAGGCTTTGAGCGCGCGCTGAACCTCCAGCCAGCGGTCTATGCCTTCTTTCACGGTGCGCTTTAGCGAAGGGCCGCCAGTCCCTGTGAACATGGCAGCCCTGGGCGAGCTCGGAAAGTGGGCCGCATAGTCGAAGCGACCCTCTTTGATTTCCGCGAGGATAGTTCGGCGCTTGTTGTCGGCATAGGCGATCGCGGCTTTGTTAACTTTCGAGATCCCCTCAAGAGGTTCCCGGCACCTTTGGCCGCTAAAGATGAACCAGATGCGCAACTGCTTGCCGTTCATCTCAACGCCGGTCGGCATCTTGTCGGTCATGGTTTCCCTTCCATCCAGCGTTCAATGGCTGCGCGGTTGTAGACGATCACGTTGGCTGGATCCTTACGCCAGTGTTTGCCTTCAAGCCAGAGGCCACGGGTGCGGTACTTGCGGACGGCTTCGGTGCTCAGGCCGAACACTGGGTACAGCAAATCCTGGCGGAACCAGGCGCCTGGTGTGATGTGGAAGTCGAGTTTCTCAGCTGCGCTCATTGTGGTCTCTCCCCTGCGCGCCGCGCGATACCCTCGGCCTGGCGCTGCTTGCTGCATTGTTCGTGGTTGCCGTGTGCCCTTGACTTGTTGCATTTGTCGCAGATCGTTTGTAAGTCGAGAGGTGGCATTTGGCCGCGGCGGATTCGGACTGTTCGGCGAAGGGCGGTCATGCGGCATCCTTAAGCGCCAGGCGTTTCTCAGCACTAATGCTATCCAGCAAGCGATAAGCCAGGTCGCCGACGAAGTGGGCCTGGTTGATAGCTTTCACGCGATAAGCCTCGGTTCCGGGGAATGCATCCCAAGTGTCTTTGGCTAGCCTGAGGGTGGTGGCAATCTCTAGCAGGGCCAAGTGGTCGCTCTTGAGGAAAGGGGTTGCGCGTATGGCGCGCGCTTGGCGAGCCAGTTTCTGCAGCCGGTTTTGGTCGGCGCGATGCAGGCGATTCAGGTCGGCGATGTCGCTGTTCAAGGCTTCAATGCGAAGCGAATGCATGGCATTGCGTTCGTCAAGTCCCCTGGTGTAGCTACGGGCGAGAGCGCGCAAGACTGCTTGGCGGATGAAGTAGGCCATCAGCAGCAAGCCAATGCCTGTGCAGGCGGCAATGATGATCAGGTGTTGGGTTTGCATGTGCTGTGTTCCTCGATAGAGCCCGCCGCCGGGATTCTTGGTGAGAGGACGGCGGCGGGGTGTTGCAGTGGTGGTTAACCCAGGTTGAAGCTGCCGATGGTCAGGTTGGCGGCGCCGCCTACTTCCTGCTGGACGACATCCTTGAACTCTTGGGCCAGGTCTTCGCGCAGCTGCTCTTCACCAATCCAGCGCAGGCGCAGCAATGGCTTGTCACCGCCAGTGAGCACGGCAACGCGCAGGCGGATGATCTGGACCTTCAGCCCTTCGTAAGGCTCGACGGTGAAGAGGAATTCGGCGGGCAAGCCTTCCGATGACTTGGCTTCGATCTGATCCATTGCGGAACGGGATGCGCTCAGGTCGCCGACGACGTGCTCGCTCTTGCGTGCTTGCTCAATGCTGATAGAGCGAATAGCGCTCGCCGCTTTGCGCAAATCGATGGGGTTGTCATCGGCTGTAAGGGCTTGGAGGTTTGACGCCCAATCCTCGATCCAGTCGCTCAGGTCTTTCTGTGCAAATTGAATGGACGCAGCACGCTCCAGCGCCCGGAAGGCGGCGGTCTTTCTCAGGTTCAGGGTGGCGGTGAAGTCGCCATGCCCAGGTTCCTTGGTGTCACCGAGGTTGAAGTACACGCTGCACGACATGGCTTCAGCGTCGACAAAACCGGAGGCGACGGTCTCAGCGCTTTGTGCCATCACGTAGTTGCCGAAGTCGAGCAATGAGTGGGTGGTGAGCGCGCCCCGGAAGCGGCTGCGAGCGGCTTGGAACTTCTCGATGCTGTGGATTTTCTGGTCAGACGGCAGCACGAGAGTCGGCGTGAAGGTATCCAGTGGCTTGGCATAGGCCAGAACGGCGGTGTCTTGAATCAACTGAATTGCTTTGGCTTCCATTGGATCGATTTCCTTTTGGTGAGAGGTATGGAGCGGGTGGGTTTAGGACTTGGCGTGAACTGGAGCGTCGTCTCTGTTGAACAGCTGGCCAGCGCGAGGCGCTTCGGCAAACAGGGTCAGCCTGCCACCCTCATTCACGTGCATTGGAGTATCGAGGGTGGTGTCTTCGCTGCGGCTGCCGCGTTTGGTTGGCACCTTATAGGCCAGCTTGTGGTTGACCGTGACCTGGTGGCTGTTGGCGATCTGCTTCAGGGTGAAAGTCAGCGTGACTGAGCCAACCTTGCCGTTATCGACGACGCCTGATGCCACTTCGGAAAGGGCGTGACCGATCTGGTTGGCGAAAACGCCTGCGTTGAGCTCGCCGATGAATTCGGCTGTGTCTGTAGGTTTCATGTGCTGTGCCTTGTTGGGTTTGTGTTGTTTGCCCCTGAACGGCAGGGACCACCGGTGAGTCAGGCCGCTTCCTTCGTCGCTTGAGCGTCGAGGTAGGCGGCCAGGTTGTGCAGGTACACCACGGGCTTGGCCCGTGCGGAGTTGTGCAAGCGCGTCACGATCAGCGCGATGCGGCCGGCCTTGATTTCGTTCAGCAGGTAGCGGTCGGTGCGGATGTGCGTGAAGTACTGTTCGCGTACTGCTGACAAGGTCGGGCAGGGCGTGGCGAACTGTCGGCGCAACTGGTCGAGTGTGTTGCTCACGCTGCATCCTCCCCGAACCCCTCCGATCGGGGCACCAACTTGAGGCGTATCAATTCGGCGAGGCCTTCTTTGCTTTTGCCCTTGGCGGCGGCGCAGATCTGACCTTTTTCGTCAGCAACAACGGCGCCGAATGGATACTCAGGGGAGTTGGTTGGGGTGACGTAGGCCACTTGGCCCTCGTGGATCACGTTGTTGACGCAGCGGAACACCTCAGCCAGTTCCACGGTACGGCATGGAATGCTTTCCAGCAGGTCAATGGCTTCGCTTGCTGCACCGATGAGTGTTGCGCGGCTGACGACGCCCGGGCTGTCCAGGTAGATCGGAATCAGTCGAAGGGCGCCGAGTGCTTGGGTGTAGGCGTTGAAGTAGTTGGTTGTCATGCTGCGGCGTCCTTGTTCTGGGTCTTGATGCCGATGCCGAGTTGCTTCGCGAGCCAGTCGACACCGCGCTCAGTAACCATCACCACGGCGTAGTGGCTGCAGGCTTTGATATTGTCGTTCCAGCGGCTGCGCGGGTCGGAGAACAGGTAGCCACGATCGCGGTGCTGGCTTGCGAGGTCGCCGCTTTGGGTCAGCACGCGGAGTTCGCGCAGTCGCTCGCGAAACTTCCGAGGTTTGAGGCCGAGCACGGCGGCCGTTTCGTCCAGGGTGCGGTTCATGGCGCTGTCCTCAGGCGGCGATCAGTTTGCGAACGTGTTCAAGCAAGGCTTCCGAATCGGCCAGTGCTTGATCAAGTTGCGCCAGGCGGCCGGACTGCTCTGGTGGTGCGGACTGCGCCGACTCAATTCGGCCGTTCGCAATGTCCTGAATGAAGTCCCGCAGGTGCAGGTGGTTGGCCCGGTCCGAACGTTTGAGGGTCAGTTCGCCGGTGTGGTCGCCCAGGTCAACGTTGATGACTGCGGTGGTGTCGGTGAGCTCGACTTCAAAGCTTGCATGGATAGTTTGCTCTGGTCGCTGGAGAGGGCACACGGCTGTGCCACCCACTTGCAGCATGTGGTGCAACAGCTCTTGTTTCGGGAGTGGGATGCGATAGCTATTCATGCTGCGTCACCTCCGAAAGGCCACGAACTATCTAGGGCGTTGCTGGTGGGCTCGACAGCCTTGATGCGGCCTTTGGGGTTGGTGATTACCAGCAGCCCGGTTCGGTGCTGTATAGCTTCGACTGCGGCGCGACTACTGCACGCAGATGGATGCAGATAGACCGGGCAGCGTGGATTGCTGTGCTGTGTGGTTTGCATGGCTCGTACTCTTTGGTGAGAGGTATACGAGGCAAACGATACAAATACGTATTGATCGAGTCAATGCGTATTTGAATTGATTTTTTGAGAGGCATAAAAAAGCCCGCAAGGTGCGGGCTCAATTTGTTGTGCGATGTATTAGAAAATTTCTAGTTTCGAGAAGACGACACCGCAAATCATTGCGTCGTCTCCCAGCTCGATAATCGGCTCGGGCCAAGCCGGATTCAGCGGCTTCAGGAATCGACGCTTTCCTTCCATCACCAACTGTTTAAACGTGGCTTCTTGGCTATCGACTAATTTGGCGATGATAAGTGAGCCGTTCTCGGCGTCCTTCGCTGGGTCAACAAAAATGATGTCTCCGTCTCTGAAAGAGCGACGTTCATGTTGGTTGAACATGGAGAGTCCGCGCACCCTGAGAGCGTAAGTTTGACTGCTATGGGACGCGGCGCAGGGCAGCCAGATCTCCGCATCATCCAGAGTGCGAACGTCTTCTATTTCGCACCAGGCTCCTGCTTGTACCCAAGAAATCAACGGCACATATCCTTTGATTGCCGGCCCTGGTTCCACATTAGATTCAGAGCTTGAGATCGATTTGATCTCAATGGATGGTTCTTTGTGTTCGCCTCCTTTCCACAGCCAGTTACTGCTGACTTTCAAGGCTTTGGCGATTTTTTCAACGTTCTCGTGACGCGGGCTGGCCACCGAATTTGTCACGATCCTATGAATAGTCGGCTGAGGGACGCCAGAGCGGCGGCCGAGTTCGCCTTCGGATAGATCTAGTTCTTGCATGCGTTGAGCAATGCGGTCGCCAATCACTTTTCTCTACCTTGATTCAAAAACGTATCGGCGATTGTATTGAATCAATCAATACGTTTGTGTATTGTAGCGTCCAATGCGAAAGCGCATCGGTGAACGATATGACTATCCAAGAAATGCTCGCGGAGTTGCTGCGGTCGGGTTTATCCCAGCGAGTTATCGCAGATCGCGTAGGGACAACGCAGCCGACTATTAATCGTGCCGCTAGGGGTGCGGATGTTCGGTATGTAACAGGGAAGGCTATCGAATGCCTTTACCTGCAAGAGAAAGCAGCTGCTGGCTTGAAGTCGGCAGCTTAAAAGGTGCCGGGCTGGGGCCTCTCACCAAAGAATCCCCCAGCCCAGCTACGACGACACACAGCACATGCACATCGGTCGTGGTTGTAGGATAGGGATTACCCTGTCTTATGGCTACACCGTAAATGGGGGATTTACGGTTATGAGTCGCACAGATCTATTACCGGACGCTGGTCCGGTCCTTCCTTTGCGCCAGGCTATTTATCGCGCTGGACGTGACTACAAGGGCGGAATCACCGCCCTTGCCTTTGACATGGTGTTGGACAACGACACCCTTCAAAAGAAACTCAAGCTCGACGAAGAACGACGCTGGCTGAATCCTGATGAGCTTGAGGAGGTGATCAGGCTGACAGCCGATACGCGCTTGCTCGACGCGCTCATGCGGCCGGCGGGTGCGGTTTGGTATCGCCCGGTACCTGTACCGGCAACACGCGATGCGTTGAAGGCCGTTGGTAAGCTGCTCGGCGAAACTGGCGAATTCGTGGCCGCAATGCACGATGGTGCTGCCGACAATGTCTGGGAGCTTCATGAAGTCCTCGATCTTGAAAAGCAGGGTATGGACGTGATCCGCGAAATCCTCGGCATCATGGCGGGTGCCCGTCAGGCGATGGAGGATCGCATCCATGGCTGACGATATCGATCGCGCCAATGACCAGGCGCAATACCTGCTCGACGTTGCGCTTCAGCGCAGCCGCCGTGCTCCATCAAGCCGCATCAGCGCGCAGTTTTGCGCGGATTGCGACGAAGCTATCCCGTTGCTTCGACAGCAGACGATTGTGGGTTGTCAAACCTGCGTTGACTGTCAGGGGTTGCGGGAGGCTCGGCGATGAGTGAACCGGCCAAAGGAATAGCCATCGCCACATGGGCAAAACGTTACATCACTACTTTCGACCTCGCCCTGGTGTCCATTGAGCCAGGTGAAAAAGCCCCAAAGGGCATGGGGTGGAACAAACCCGGCGGCTACATCACTGATGCCGCCACGGCTGAAGCGTTCTGGCAACGAAACCCTAACCATAACCTCGGCGTAGTGCTCGGGCCAAGCCGTGTCTGCYCGTTGGACGTCGATGACGTTCAGTGGACGCGGCATGTGCTGTATGAGCTGCTGGGCGTCGATCTGGATGCCATGGCGGTGGTGTATCCGACCATTGTCGGTAACCCTGCGCGTTTTCGGGTGTTGTTCAAGCTGCCGGAAGGCGTTGAGCTGACCCGGCATTCTTTGTCTTGGCCGAATGAAAACGACCCTGATGGTTCGATTTTCAAAGGTTTGATGAACAAGGCCAAGGCTGCGAAAGAGCAGGGCGATATTGCAGGGGAAGCCGCGGCGCGTGCCGAAGCCGATCCGTTCAAACGCTTTACGTTGTTTGAATTGCGTGCCGGCCTGGTGCAGGACGTGTTTCCGCCGTCGATTCATCCGGGTACCGGCAAGCCTTACACTTGGAAAACCCCACCAAACGCCGCGGACGGGTTGCCGACGCTCACCAACGATCTGCTGAACATCTGGCAAAACTGGGACATCTTTAAGCGTGATGCTGAGGCGGCGTGCCCGTGGGCGGTCAAGTCAACATTGCCGCCGGCGAAGGTAAACAAACGTCCAGCACCTACGGCAGGTAAATCTCCATCGGTGATTGATGAGTTCAATCGTTGCCACGGCGTCGAAGAGCTTTTGCGCACCCACGGTTACATCAAGCGGGGCAGCAAGTGGCTTTACCCGCAGAGCAGCACTGGCCTGCCGGGCGTGACGATAAGTGATGGTAAAGTTTACTCGCACCACGGCGCCGATCCGCTCGCGAACGGGCATCAGAATGACGCCTTCGAGGTGTTCTGTTTGCTCGAGCACGGCGGTGACCAGTCGAAGGCGGTGAAGGACGCCGCGCGTATGTTGGGTATGCAGCATTCATCGCGGCCTGATCCGCGTGATCTTCCCCCGACCCCATCCGATGACGCGAGCGAGCCGGGCTTACCGAATGACGACGTCAGCGAGGCCGCTCCGGCTCCTAATGGGGGCGCGGGGGAGGTGCTGACGCTCGATCACGTTCTTCGGCGATTTGCATTGGTAGAGGGCACCACGCACGTGTGGGACTTCGACCAATCGCGGGTGATGAAGAAGTCGGCATTTGAAGCGCGAGTCGGTAAGCCTTTGGCGAAACAGTGGTTGGAGGACACCGAGCGTCGAAAGCTGATATCCGATGACCATGTGCGTGACATCGAACAGTCTCGACGCATGGCAGGCAAGAAAGGCGGTGCCTTCGGCATGCCGCCGACCGAGCGATACGTGTACATCGATGGCACGAAGGATGTTTGGGATCGCGAGAAAAAGCGGCGGGTAGCAGAGGGCGCCGTGAAGATGGCCCTGGGGGATACGTACCCGTTGTGGTTGAACAGCAGCGAGCGTCGGGTGGTCGATGTTGACCATATCGTCTTTGACCCGACAATGACCAAAGACCCGAACGTCTACATCAACACCTTCGATGGCCTGCCGCTTGAACCGATCAATGATGAAGCTGCCTGCGAAAACCTGCGCTGGCTGATTTCGTTCCTTTGCAACCATGATCAAGATGCCGCTCGGTGGTTGACGCGGTGGATGGCGTACCCGCTGCAACACCTCGGCGCCAAGATGGACACGGCTGTACTGATGCACTCGATCATGGAGGGCTCCGGTAAGAGCCTGCTGTTCGCCGATGCGATGGGCATGCTTTACGGTCAGTACGCCGCCACCGTTGGACAGACTCAGCTTGAAAGTAATTTCAACGCCTGGCAAAGCCGGAAACTCTGGTCGGTGTTTGAAGAGGTCGTCAGCCGCGATCAGCGCTACAACCAGGTGGGCAAGATCAAGCATTTGATCACAGGCAAGACGGTGCGTATGGAATCGAAGTTCATCAATGGCTGGGAAGAAGCCAACCACATGAACGCGGTTTTCCTGAGCAACGAGATCATGCCGTGGCCCATCAGCGAAAGTGACCGGCGAATGCTGGTGATGTGRCCCGAGCTCACTCTACCGGAAGACCGCCAGAAGGCTATCGGCCAGGAGCTGAAAAACGGTGGAGTCGCTGCTCTGTATGGTTGGCTGTTGTCGATCGACCTCGGTGATTTTGACCAGCGCACTCGGCCACCGAGTACGGCGGCGCGTGAACGCCTGGTGGCGTTGAGTCGGGCCGGCTGGCAGACATTCCTCAACCTTTGGAAGTACGGCGAGCTGGGGCGCGATCTGTGGGGAGTGTGTCTTTCGACCGACCTTTATTCGCTGTTCCTTGAATGGTGTCACCGCAACAAAGAGCACGTGATGAGCCAGACGAAGTTCTCGCTGTTCATTGGTTCGGAAGTGGACAAGACCCGATCTATCCCCTGGACCGAAGGCAGCAACAGGCGCTTTGGTGCGTTTTTCTTTCCGAACGACCCCGGTGCTTCCCAGCCCCCATCACTGAAGGCGGCCGATCTGGGCACGACGGTCTCCAACTGGCGTGCCCAGGCGAAGCTGGCCGGCTGGAACGTGGACAACTGGGAACACGTCAAGGCGGCTGCAGCATGAGTGCGCCTAAAAGTGTGTTGGGTGTGTCGGAGGTGTGTCGGGTTGGTTTTTGGTACCACACACAATTTCAGGCCTTTATTTGTGCGGCTTTCCGGCTGCTGTGCTGGGTGTGTTGGGTTTGTCGTCGCGCACGCGCATACGTGACGTTAATTGCACTGAAAAGAAGGCCGAGATTTTTTCCTTATGCGAGGAACAATAAATCCAACAAACCCAACACACTCAACTCAAAGTTAATAAAGGTATTGATTTTAAAGAGATTTATTTGTGTTGGGTTTGTGTCGGGTTGCGGGTTTTCTGTGTTGGGTTCGGTTTTTCGGGGGGAAGGGCGATGATTGAGGAAATGGAAGTACTGCTGAAGCACTGGGGCGAGCAATGCCGTCTCAATGGCGAAAGCGGCGGCATGGGCAGCCCGATGGCAACGATCATGGAGTGGGGTGGATGCGCACCTCGCGGCACGCCTGGCTCGCGGATCATCCTCGGTGCTGGAGCTGGTCCTGATGGTGTCGCTCAAGAGATCACCGCCGCATTGTCGGAGATCGCTCGACAGGATGACCGCGGTGAGCGGTTGCAGCGGTTGGCAGTCTTACGTTATGGCGATGATCCGGCGCCGACCTGGCTTATGCAGTTGCATCTGCTGGGGTTGGAGTCGAGAGCGAAACAGACTTACTACGACCAGGTACATCGGCTGCATGAGCGGCTGCTGGAGGTGCTTACTGAGCGTGCCGATGCCCGTAAGTGGCTTACCGCTGGTCGGGGCGTTTTGCCTCAAAGTCTCCTCAAAGTTGCGTCAAAGTTGCGTCGAGCTGGATAACCGAAAATGCCCCCTTTTCGGTTCCGTACTCAGGGGGTAAAAAGTCACCACGATATGAAATTTGCGCCTTGGCGCTTACCTCGCACGTGCTGTGCAGCTTCATCCGGCCCGCCCTGAGCCGGTCACCCTAACCCCGCTTCGGCGGGGTTTTTCATTTGTGCTGCCGGCCCTGATGCGGGCCGCCAGTCTTGCCCGAAACAGTAGGGCTTTTTTTCCGTCGCCGAGGAGGCAACGCATGTCGACTGAACAGGAGGTGCAGCAGTCGCTGGCCGATCTTCCTACCTGGCTGCTGATTCTGGTGGCGCTTGCGGGTTTGACAGGGGAGATGTGGCGCGCTGATGCGGCAGGGATGGCTGTGCCGGTGTTGATCAAGCGGGTGCTGTTGCGCTTCGGCGCTTCGGCCGTATTTGGTCTAGCGACGGTAATGCTTGCCACTGCCTTGAGTTGCAGYCTGATGACGGCTGCTGCGATCGGCAGCGTCGTGGCTTGCCTCGGCGCCGATGTTGCTAGCGGGTTGTACGCTCGTTGGTTGGCGAAGAAGGCCGGCCTGTGCGAAGTACCGCCGAGCAGTCAGCATGAGCAGTGATCGGCGAGGCAGCAGCACAGAGCGGGGTTATGGGTACAAGTGGCAGAAGTCCCGTGATGGTCATCTGCGTCAGCATCCCTATTGCACCATGTGCTCGACTGATCAACGACCAGTGGCGGCCACCGTTGTCGACCACAAGATCGCGCCGAAGCTGAAGGTAGCCAAGGACAGCGGCGATCCTGTTCGCATCAAGGCCGCATGGAAGTTGTTCTGGAGCCCGAAGAACTGGGCGAGCCTGTGCAAGTTCTGCCACGACTCGACGAAGCAGCGGATAGAGAAGACCGGCCGGCTTCCTGGCTGCGGGTCTGATGGTCGACCGACCGACCCTGGTCACCACTGGAACCGGTGACCATCCGTCGCCGCCGCACCAAAAAATGGCACACCCCGAGGGTAGGGGGGGTGAAAAACTTCTTTCGGACTTCGTTCTAGACCGCTCGCCCCCCTCTTTACGCAAAGTCGGGAAAAATGAGGGAGGGGGGGTATCAATAGGCAGGGATTATTTATGGCCGGAAATGGAAACTCGGGTCGCCCTGGAAAACCAGCGGTGCTCAAACTTTTGCAGGGAAATCGGGGCCGGGAAAATCTCGGTGACCTGCTGGCCGAAGCCACTTCGCCGGCGGTCCCCGTCGGGGCACCGCCGATGCCAGACGTCCTGTCGACAGAGGCGATAGCGGAATGGGAACAGTTGGTTCCCGCACTGATCGCCCTCGGTATCGTTTCGAACCTGGATTCGATGGCGCTGGCGACTTATTGCCAGGCCGCCGCTGATTGGCGCCGCTACCAGCGGCTGATCACCAAGCGCAACGCTGCATCCGATGACGAATTGGGTGGCGATATCCAGACCTTCAAAACCGGCGCGCAGCAAATGCACGTCCTCCGCCAGTTGGCGAACGACGCCGAAAAGCGCGCCAACGCCGCCGGCGCTCAGTTTGGCCTGTCGCCAATGTCCCGGCGCAATCTGAAAACCACGCCGGCACCGCAAGGTGAGCTATTCCCCAATGAGCAACGAGACGCCGCAGACAAATACTTCAGTTGACGATCGCGTCACCGCCTTTGCCCATGCCGTACTAACCGGCGAAATTGTCGCCGGTCCCAACGTTCGCAACGCCTCTAAACGTCATCTGCGTGACCTCGAACACGGACCGGCCCGCGGTTTGGTTTGGGATCTGGAAAAAGCCAATCGTGCGATCGGCTTTTTCGAAGATGTGCTTTGCCTCAACGGTGGTGATTACGAAGGCATGCCTTTCCTGCTCGCTCCCTGGCAGGCATTTGTGGTCGGAAGTTTGTTTGGCTGGATGACCGTTGACGGTTATCGACGTTTCCGACTGGGCTACATCGAGACTGGGAAGGGCTCTGGTAAAAGCCCACTGGTTGGTGGGATCGGCCTTTACGGGTTGGTTGCCGACGGTGAACAGCGCGCTGAAATTTATGCGGCGGCCACCAAGCGCGATCAGGCGATGATTTTGTTTCGTGATGCCGTGTCGATGGTGGACATGTCGGAAAAACTTCGCTCCCGGCTCGTGCAATCGGGGCGCGACGAAAAAGTCTGGAACCTGTTTTATCCGAACACCAATTCCTTCTTCAGGCCGATCAGTGCCGACGAAGGCAAGTCCGGCCCACGGCCCCACATTGGGCTGCTCGATGAGGTGCACGAGCACAAGAGCGCGGCAACTGTGAACATGATGCGCGCCGGTACCAAGAACCGCCGCAAAGCCATGGTGGTGATGATCACCAACAGCGGTTCCGACAAGAAGACGGTCTGCGGTCAGTACCACGATCTGGGCGTGCGGATCTGCGCGGCCATTGAAGATGACGACAGTTTCTTCGCCTTCATCTGCTCTCTGGATGAAGGTGATGATCCATTCAAGGACGAAGCCTGCTGGCCCAAGGTCAACCCCTCGCTGGACTACATCGCCGAAGGGCAAAGCGATGGCATCCCCGGTCGTAAGTACTTGCGTGAGCAGGTCCAGTCGGCCCGAGGGTTGCCGGCTCAGGAGTCGGTAGTGCGCCGTCTCAACTTCTGCGAGTGGACGCAAGCCGATGCCCCATGGATTTCTTGGGGTGTTTGGAAGCAGGCCGAAGAACGTGTGCCAATGCGGCTATTGCGCAACCGCCGATGCGTTGGCGGGCTCGATCTTGCGAGCACCACGGACTTGACCGCATTTGTCCTGATCTTCTGGCCCGCCCCACACGATCCGCACTGGCGACTGCTGCCGTACTTCTGGATCCCGGACGACGACCTTCAAGGGCGCGAGGATCGCGACAAGGTGCCCTACGCCATGTGGGTTAAAGATGGGCACCTTGAAACGACCCCGGGCCGTGCCATCAGCAAGCTGCATGTGCTGCGTCGCCTGGTCACGATCTGTGCGTACTTCGACGTCGAGCGCATCGCCTATGACCGGTGGCGCATTGAAGACCTGCTGCAGCTGATGTCCGAGTACGACATCTCACTGCCGGAAATGGTGGGCTTCGGCCAGGGTTACAAGGACATGGGGCCGGCAGTCGATGAGTTCGAGCGCCGTCTTCTGGGCCTGGCCCCTGAGCAGGACGTGATCGATCTTGATCCCGCTGACTGGGAGGTCATCGAAAGCGAGACGGTTGAAACCCTGCGTCACGACGGCAACCCGGTAATGACCTGGTGTGCCGGCAACGCGGTGATCGTTTCCGATCCAGCCAACAACCGGAAGGCCGACAAGGCCAAGGCGACCGGCCGGATCGACGGCATCGTCGCATCCATCATGGCCGTCGGAATCAGCAGCAAGGCTGCTGGGCCGAGTGGCAAATCCATCTACGACGAAGGGGCGGGTATATGAAATTGGTCATCCTTTCATGGCTGGCCGGTCTGCTGGGCTTCGGTCTGCTTGTGTGCGGCGTGGCAATGATCAGTACGCCGGCTGCCTGTATCGTCGCAGGCCTGGGCTTGATGGCCTGGTCATTCCTTGCCGATCGCGCATCCGCCGCACTGAAAGCCAAATCTAAACCCCAAGGAGGTTGAGCATGTTCTTTTCAAGCGTGCTCGGCGAGGGGCGCGGAAATCTGACAGAAACGGGCGGCGGCTTTTGGCGCGGTCTTCTGGGTGGCGGCCGCAACAGCACGGGCGTGAGGGTCACGCCGGAATCGGCGTTGGGCCTGCCGATCCTGCAAAACTGCGTCACGCTCCTGGCCGAGACCATGGGGCAACTGCCTTGCGAGATGTACCGCCGACTGGACAAAGGCCAGCGCGAAGCAGCCATCAACCATCCGGCGTATGACGTCCTTCGGTACCAGCCAAACGGATTTCAGACGCCTTATGAATACCGGGAGTGCACGCAAGGTGCTGCCGGTTTGCGGGGTAACGCTTACAGCTTCATTGACCGTCGGGATGACGGAAACGTCGCGGCGCTCTGGCCCTTGTGCAACGACAAGGTGCAGGTACTGAAGGGCGCGGACATGCTGCCGTACTACCGGATCAGCGGTGGCGAAGCTCTGCCGATGCGCATGATCCATCACGTACGGTGGTTCAGCACCAACCATTACGTAGGGCTGTCGCCGATAGAGGTCCATGCCGAATCGTTGGGGTTGGCTCAGGCGGTGCGGCAGTACACGGGCAAAAGCTTCGCCAACGGTGTGACCGTCTCCGGTGTGATCGAGCGGCCGCGTGAGGCCCCGGCGATCAAGGATCAAGGCAGCATCGACAAGATTGTCGATCAGTGGGGGCAGAAGTTTGGCGGCATGGACAACGCCAAGAAGGTTGCGCTGCTGCAGGAGGGCATGACCTTCAAGCCCGTCTCCATGAACAACGTCGATGCCGAGGTGTTGGGGATTCTCAAAACCACCGGTACCGACATCGCCCGGATTTACAAGATCCCACTGCCCATGGTCAACGACCTGGAGAAGTCCAACTACAACACGCTTGAGCAGCTGATGATTCAGTTCGTGGTGTTCGCGTTGTTGCCTTGGGTCAAGCGTCACGAGCAGTCGATGATGCGCGACTTTCTATTGCCCGCTGACCGGCGTGAGTACTTCATCGAATTCAACTTGTCCGGCCTGCTGCGGGGCGACCAGAAAAGTCGGTATGAGGCCTACGCCATCGGGCGCCAGTGGGGCTGGCTCAGCGTCAACGACATCCGCCGGCTGGAGAACATGCCTCCGGTACCGGGCGGTGAGATTTACCTGCAACCGCTGAACATGGTGGACGCCGGCAAGGGTGCTCCTGATCTGACTAACCCCAACGTGCGAGCGCAGCTCGAACTGCGGCACGCTGAAATCGAGAGGATGTTGGCGCAATGAAACACTACCTGCGAGCTTCCAGCCTGCTGTTCAATCAGCCGCTGTTGGTGACGCCTGACATGTTGGACCTCGGCGTTCGCTGGGCCAACCAGGCAATGAGCTTGAACATCGTCAACATCGGGGCTGTAGCAGGCGCCGGTCTTTGGTCGGATGATGGCCTGGACCGCATCGCCCAGCGCGAAGAAGAACGCCGCACATCCATTGCACGCACCGGTATCGAAGTGATTCCGGTCAGCGGCGTGTTGGTCAGTCGCGGCAGCCACGTCAGCATGTGCGAGACGATGACCAGCTATGAAACGCTGCGGGCTCAGATTCGCAACGCTGTCGCGGATCCGATGGTCGAGCGCATCGTGTTGGACATCGACAGCCCCGGCGGTTCCGCTGTCGGCGCATTCGAGCTGGCGGCCGACATTCGCGCCATGGCGCAGCAGAAGCCCATCACCGGCATCGTCAACTTTATGGCCTACAGCGGCGGCTACCTGATCGGCGCGGCCTGTAGCGAACTGGTGGTGAGCCAGACCAGCGGTGTCGGCTCCATCGGTGTCATCGCCAGTCACATGGATCGATCCAAGCAAGAGGAAGGGATGGGCGTCAAGGTGACTACTGTGTTTGCCGGCGCTCACAAAAACGACCTCAGCCCTCACGAGCCTTTGAGTGACCAGTCGCTCAAGTACCTCAACGACGTTGTGCAGGAGAGCTATCAGCTCTTCGTCAATGCGATTGCCGACTACCGCGGGCTCTCGGTACAGCAGGTCATTGCCACTGAGGCGGGCTTGTACCGAGGGCAGGCCGGTATCGCGGCGGGCCTCGCCGATCGCATGCAAAGCCCGCAACAAGCCGTCGATGATTTATCCAACTCGGTGGCACAGAGTCGAGCCAGCCGGCAGCAAGGCCGTCTTTCCGTCCGTGCAGCTGCAATGGATTTTCAAACCAAGATCTGACCGCGTTCGCGGCAGTCGTTCGAAGCCCGCCTTGTGCGGGTTTTTTAATGCCCAGGAGGCACCATGTCCCTTGTACTTCAATTGCGTAGCGAACGCGCCAAACTCAATGAGTCGCTTCAGGCTCTGGCAAAGCTTGAGTCTGGCGGTGAAACCCTGTCGGCTGAGCAACTGACTCAATTCACCAGTCTGGAAGCTCAGTTCAATGCGCTGACTGACAAAATCAGCCGAGCCGAACAGGCTGAGCGAATGGCCGCCGCCAGTGCGGTACCGGTCAGTGAGTCGGCGCAAGGCCGCACCGGTCCACCACCAGGTTATATTTCCGGTTCGGGTCCAGCTGATGCGCCAGGTGTGCGCATGGCTCAGATGGTTCGGTTGCTGGCCGCTGCCGGTGGCAATCAGCATCAGGCCGCTCAAATGGCAGAGCAAGGTGGTTATTCCACCGATGTTGCCATGGCTTTGAGCACCGTGACGCCGGGTGCCGGTGGTGTGTTGGTTCCTCAAAACTTTGCAACCGAAATCATTGAAGCTCTGCGCCCAATGTCGGTTGTGCGCAAGATGGGTACCCGGAGTCTGCCATTGAACAATGGCAACTTGACCATGCCGCGAATCACCGGCAACACCATCGTGACCTACATCGGTACCGAAACTGATATCCCGATCACCGGCATGACGTTCGCTGACACGAAGCTTTCCGCGAAAAAAGCAGCAGCGATTGTGCCTATCTCGAATGACCTGATTGCCAATGCGGGTATCAGTCCTCGCATTGACGACATTGTTGTGAACGATCTGGCAGTGTCGATGGGGCTTTCTGAGGACCTGCACTTCATCCGCGCCGACGGCACCGGCACGCTGCCCAAGGGTATGCGCTATTGGGCGCAAGCGTTCAACGTGCTGCCTGCTCCGGACGTTGCCACCATCACCCTGGAAAAAATCGACCTGTTCTGCGGCGGCATGATGCTTCGCATCGAAACGGCGAACGTGATGATGAAGGACTGCGGTTGGTTGATGCATCCACGCGTGTTCCGCTGGTTGCAATCGCTGCGTGATGGCAACGGCAACAAAGCCTATCCGGAAATTGAACAGGGTCTGTTCAAGGGTTACCCGGTTGGTCTGAGCAACCAGATCCCGGTCAACCTCGGTGCCGGCGGTAACGAGACCGAATTCTACTTCGTCAACTTCGCAGACATGATGATCGGCGAAGACATGGACCTGACGATCTCGTTCAGCAACGAGGCCTCGTATAAGGACTCCGAGGGCAACATGGTCAGCGCCTTCCAGCGTGACCAGACTCTGGTCAAGGTAATCGCCAAGCACGACTTCGGGCCACGCCACGTGGAGTGCATCGTGGTCGCCGTCGCCGTGAAGTGGGGCGCCGGCATGTAATCCCTTTGCCCCGCTTCGGCGGGGCTTTGCATATCTGAGGTCGAAACGATGAGCGATAAAGTTGTGGTGCGGTTTCTGAAAGCCTGGCGTGGTTACTCGGCAGACGAGTTGGCTGGGTTTGACGAAGAGGTTGTTGAAGGCCTGAAATCCAAGGGCTTCGCTGAAGTCTACGAAAAGCCAAAAGCTGGTAAGACTGCAACGGCGAAAACCAGTAATGCAAAAAATGCTGGTGAAGCGGGCGCGGCAGGCTCGCCCACGGAGACGCCAGGCGCAACGTCAAATGGTGATGGCGGCGAAGCGAGTGCGGCTACCGATGACGACGCGAAGCCGTAAGCCATGGCCCGTCGAATCGAGTACTTCGGCGACCCGGTCCTGACACTGGAACAGGTGGCTTTCCAGTGTCGGGTTGAGCCGGAGGATATGGAGCCGGCGCTGATTGAACAGATCATCATTCCCGGCGTGACCACTCAGTGCGAATCGAAAACAGGTGCTTCGATTCGCGGTGCCGTTTACGAAGAAGAATGGCCAGCCGATCGGCAGAGCGGGCATGCCTTGGATGTTGGGCAGGCCAATGAGGTCGTTTCGGTGTTGTCGCAGCAGCCAGACGGAACATGGACCGAGCAGGCCGGACCATTCGAGTTGCAGCAGGACCAGCGGGAAAGCTTTCTGTTCTTCCCCGCAGCCCGGCCCAGCGGCCGGCTACGGATTCGCTACAAAGCAGAGCTCGATCTTGACCTGAATCCGGGCGTCCGGAACTGGTTGTTGATGGCGGCCGCGACGATCTATCGCCATCCGGAAATGTTCTTGGTGGGGCAGACGCTGGCCGAACTGCCGTCGGCATTTCTAGATCACCTGGTGGCAGATATCACCGTACCGCCGAGGTTTTAACTATGGCCATGCGCGAACCGAGTGCGGGGGAGTTGAATCGGCGTATCACCCTACGGTTGAGAACCGACATCCCAGCGCTGGATCAGGGGCTTGACTCGTTGTTCACCGATCAGAAAAGACGATGGGCAAAGATTGAGCCGGTCGGTACCGCTGTTTATGCGAACGGTGTCCAGACCGATGTGAAGATCACCCACCGGGTGACTTTTTACTATCTGAAGGGCATGAGCGAGTCGCACGAAGTTGTGCACGGTGCCACGATTTATCGAGTGCGCCGAGTCGCAGACATGAACGGCAATCGTCGGTTTACCTTGCTTGAGGTTGAAGAGCTGGGGCCGGAACAAGCCGGGGGAGGGATCTATGGCTAACTCAGCATCCATTGACGGCTATTTGCATTTTGAAGGCTACGACAGCCTACCGCGAGATATCTTCGACAAGAAGAAAATTCGTGCTGGCATGCGCAAGGCCGGGCGGCTGGTGATGCAAAAGGCCCAGATGAACCTGGCCCTTGCCCGTGGAGAGGAAGGCTACCCGGTCAATCGCACCGGGGCGACCTTGGAGTCGATCTCTTTCAAGGTGTCTCGATCGGGTTTCCTGGTCAGGGTTGCCCCGCGCAAGACCAGTGCCATGCCTGAGTTTTATCCATCCTACTTGCACTACGGTGTGAAGAAAGGTCGTCGCCCTGGGAAGCTGGCACCCGGTAAGGGCAAGGGTCGGAAGAATCGTCGCGCCGCTGGTGCCCGCGCTCGTCTCGTTGCTGAACGGGCTGCCGGTGAGTGGCGTATCACACCCCGTGACAACTACATGGCCGATGCATTGCAGGACTCCAAAACTGACGTTCAAGCCATTCTCTCTGCGGCGTTCGCCGCGGCTCTGAGCTGATCTCCGCCAGCAGCTGCTGGCGCTTCTATCCCTGGAACAAACGATGAAAATCAGTCTGATCGTCGCGCACCTGCGTGCGTACTGCCCTGCGTTTTCCGGCCGTGTGTCTGCTGGTATCGATTGGGACGCAGTGGCCAATAGCGCAAAGCTGAGCCATCCGTCGGCGTACGTGATCGCCGCTGGTGATGATGCTGCCGGAAACGACCTACAGAACGGCATCCGCCAAGACATCACCGATTTGTTTGACGTGATCCTGGTGCTCGACAGCACCGATGAACGCGGCCAAGAAGCTGCAGATCTGCTGCACGAATTACGGGCCGGTCTGTGGAAGGCGTTAGTGGGCTGGAAGCCCGGCACCGAGTACGACCCGATCGAGTACGGCGGTGGCAGCTTGGTCTTTATCAATCGTGCTCGCGTTGTTTACCGCTTCAGCTTTGAAGCTGCGTTTCAGCTGGGCCGAAACCGGGCGTCTGACCCTGCCGAAACTTGGGAGGAGTTCGAGCTTGATGGCTTGCCGGCGCTGGAGGGCGTCGATGTCAACGTCGACTTCATTGATCCCGCTGATCCCAATCTGCAGCGTCCCGCCCCCGATGGCCGGGTCGAGGCGACTTTCTCCGTTGAACTACCGCAACCCACTGAGGACTCTCCATGAGCCGCATGACTGTGTACCCGGCCGCGGGCCGGGTGGTACCCGACCCTGAAGCCGGCGGCGACCTGCCCGCGGAGGGGCGTGAAGTCCCGCGTGACGCCTATTGGCTGCGCCGCCTGCAAGACCTGGACGTCACCCTCGACGCGCCGAAGAAGGCCAAAACCACCTCTAAAACCCCGGCTTTGTCCGAACCAGGGAGCGCTGAATAATGGCGATCAGCTTTAACACCATCCCCAGCGATCTGCGCGTTCCGCTGTTCTACGCCGAGGTCGACAATTCGCAAGCCAACAGCGGTGGGTCGAGCATGCCGCGGTTGATCGTGGCGCAGGTCAACGACGACGCCACTGCGTCGGAAATTGGCCAACTGACCTTGGTGTCGAGCCTGGGCCTGGCCAAGAGCATCGGCGGCATCGGCTCGATGCTCGCGCAGATGTACGACACCTGGCGCCGTAGCGATCCGGCCGGCGAGGTCTGGTGTCTGCCGCTTAAGGGCACCGGAGTCAAGGCCTCCGGCACCGTGACCATTACCGGCACGGCCACCGCCGGTGGCGAGCTGAGTCTGTACCTCGGGGGCAGCCGCGTGCGTGCGACCGTGGCCAAGGGCGCGACCCCGACGGCGGCGGCTGCGGCGTTGGCGGCTGCGGTGAATGCCGCCGGGCTGGCGGTGACGGCGGTGGCAGCCGTCGGTGTGGTGACGCTGACCTGCAAGTGGTCCGGCCTGAGCGGCAACGACCTGGCGTTGCAGCTCAATCGCTTGGGCCGTAACAACGGCGAATCCACGCCGTCGGGGCTGACGGTGGTGGTGGCACCGATGACCGGCGGTGTGGGGACGCCTGACGTCGCGGTGGCCTTGGCCAGTCTCGGTGACGAGCCGTTCGAGTTCATCTGTGCGCCGTGGGCTGATGCCACTTCGCTGGATGCCTGGAAAGCCTTCATGGACGATTCCAGCGGGCGCTGGAGCTGGGCCAAGCAACTTTATGGGCACGTCTACACCGCCCAGCGCGGCACCCTCGGTGAGTTGGTGGCGTTGAGCGCGTCGCGCAACGATCAGCACGCGACGATTCACGGGTTTGAAGCCGGCTGCCCCGATCCGGTGTGGAACGTGGCGGCGGCCTATGCGGCGCGTACCGCGGTGTTCATCTCGGCCGACCCGGCACGGCCGACGCAAACCGGTGAGCTGTCGGGCATCAGTCCGGCGCCGGCCGGCGAGCGCTTCACCTTGACCGAGCGGCAGTCGTTGTTGAACCGCGGCATTGCCACGGCCTACTTCGGCGGCGGTTCGCAGCGCATCGAGCGGGCGATCACCAGCTACCAGTTCAACGCCTTCGGTCAGGCGGATGATTCCTACCTGGACAGCGAGACGCTGCACCAGTCGGCGTTTGTCATCGGCTACCTGAAGTCGCGGGTCACCAGCAAGTACGGCCGGCACAAGTTGGCCAATGACGGCACGCGCTTCGGTGCTGGCCAGGCGATCGTCACGCCGAACGTGATCCGCGCCGAAATGATCGCCGGCTACTACGCACTGGAGCAACTGGGCATTGTCGAAAACGCCGAAGCCTTCGCGGCCAATCTGATCGTGGAGCGCTCCAGCACCAACCCGAATCGGCTCAACGTGCTGTACCCGCCGGACCTGGTCAATCAGCTGCGGATCTTCGCGCTGCAGTATCAGTTCCGCCTGCAGTACGCGGTCTGACGTCACCCCCGTTCATAGCCCGCCGCGTGCGGGCTTTTTTGTAGGAGAGAGGCCATGGGCCAGAAAGTTGCGGGCACCGTCTACATCAAGGCAGACGGCGTTCAGTTCACCGTCACCGGCGGCGTGGAAGTGCCGCTGAGTGACAAGAAGCGCGAGTCGGTGGCGCCTGGCTTTTTCAAGGAAGAAGACCTGGTGGCGTATGTGAAGGCCACCGTGGTCGATTCGCCGGATCTGCCGATCAAACAAATCATGGCGGCCACCGACCAGACGGTCACCGTCGAGTTCAAGAACGGTCGGGTCTACGTGTTGGCGGGCGCCTATGTGGTCGACGAGCCGAGCGCCAAGGGCGATGACGGCACCATCGACATCCAGTGGGATGGCAACAAAGGGGGCTTCCAATGAGCCAAGTGACGACCTACACCCTGGCCGCGCCGATTCAGGCGCATGACCAGGAAGTGCTGGAACTGACCCTGCGCCGTCCGACCGTGGTCGAGGTCCGTGCGATCAAGGCGCTGCCGTACAAGATCGACAAAGATGAAGACGTGTCGTTGGACATGGACGTGTCGGCCAAGTACATCGCCATCTGCGCGGGGATTCCCGCACCGTCGGTGAACCAACTGGACCTCTCGGACCTGAACAAATTGGGCTGGGCCATCGCGGGTTTTTTCATGACTGCGGCATCGGTGAAGTCGACGACCTGATTGCCGTGGCCTATGACCTGGCCTTTTTCTGGAAAGTCGGACCCGAACAAATGATGGTGCTCCCGCTGGATACATTCGCCGAGTCGTTGGCGAATGCCCAGCGCATTAATCAAGTTCAGCAGGGGTAGGGTATGGCCGATAAGTTTCAACTCAAGGCGCTGATCACCGGCGTCGATAAGCTGTCACCGACCCTGGCCGGTATCCGGAAAAACGTCGCCGGCTTTCGCAAAGGGCTGGAGCGCACCGGGCTGGGCAAAATCGGCTTTAGCGACGTGGTCACCGGCGGTGCCTTGGCAGCCCCGTTCATTGCCGGGGCCGCGGCGGCGATTGAATTTGAGTCGGCCCTGGCGGACGTGAAGAAGGTGGTCAACTTTGACACCCCGGGGCAGTTCAAGCAGATGGGTGAGGACATCGGCAAGATGTCCGAGCGGCTGCCGATGGCCGCCAATGACATTGCCAAGATCGTCGCCGCCGGGGGCCAGTCGGGCATTGCCCGGGAGGAGCTGCTGGGCTTCGCCGAGGCCGCGGTGAAGATGGGCATTGCCTTCGACCAGAGCGCCGACGAAAGCGGCAGCATGATGGCGACGTGGCGCACCGCGTTCAAAATGACTCAAACCGATGTGGTCGGGTTGGCGGATAGGATCAACTACCTGGGCAACACCGGCCCGGCCAACACCAAGCAGATTTCCGCCATCGTTACGGAGGTCGGGTCGCTGGGTGAGGTCGCCGGTCTTTCGTCGGGGCAGATCGCCGCGTTGGGCGCGACCATGGCCGGCGTCGGCGTGAAGCAAGATGTCGCCGCCACCGGCATCAAGAACTTCATGTTGGCGATGACCAAGGGCTCGGCGGCGACCAAGAGCCAAACGGAGGCTTACAAGGCGTTACGGCTGGACTCCAAAAGCGTTGCTGTGGCGATGCAAAAAGATGCCCAAGGGACCATGCTGGATCTGCTCAAGCGCATTTCGCAGGTCGATAAAGCCAAGCGTCCAGCGTTGCTCACCAATTTATTCGGTAGCGAATCGATCTCGGCCATCACGCCGCTGCTGACCAACTTGGAGTTGCTTGAGAGCAACTTGCAAAAAGTCGGCGACGCCTCGAAATACGCCGGCTCGATGGATACGGAGTACGCCTCCCGCGCGGCCACCACGGCCAACAACCTGCAGCTGTTGCGCAACGCCGCGGCCAGCGTGGCGCGGGCGGTGGGCAATGCCCTGCTGCCCGGGATCAACACGGTAGTGGATAGCCTGCGGCCGATGATTTCGACCGTGGCCGAGTTGATCCAGGCCAACCCGCAGTTGGTCAAGGGCCTGGCCATCGCCGGCGCGGCCTTTACCGCGCTGCGTATTGGGGTGTACGCCGCGACCGTGGCCACCCGGGTGTTGGGTGTGGCCTTTGCGGCGACACCGGTGGGCATCATTGCCGTGGCTATCGCCGCGGCGGCCGGGTTGATCATGGCCAATTGGGACACGGTCGGGCCGTTCTTCACCGCATTGTGGGAGCTGATCAAGGCGCTGGCCACGCCGTTCATGGACTTCATGAAAACGGTATTTGACTGGTCGCCGCTGGGCATGATCATCAAGCATTGGTCGCCGATCACGGCCTTTTTCAAAGGCTTGTGGGAGGGCGTCAAACCGTACCTGGAACCGATCATGAGTTTCTTCGGGCTGGAGGAGGGCGGCGCGGGGCTCACCGCCAAAGTGGCGAGTTACGCCGAGGAGCAACGCCAGCGCAATGCCGGCGCCGGCGGCGGTACCGGCGCGTTCCTGCAGGCCAATGCGGTGAGCCTGGCGAAAAATCAGCAGAGCCAACGCAACCTGACCCAGACCGGACTCGACCCGGGCCAGCTGTTACGGCCTCCGGTTATGCCGGCGCCGGGCGCCCTGCTGCAGCAAGGCGCGGCGAACAACCGGGCGCAGCTGGAAGGCGGCCTGGTGATGCGCTTCGAGAATGCCCCGCCCGGCTTTCGAGTCGATCCGGGGACCAGCAATCAGCCGGGGCTGTCGATCACCCCGAAGGTGGGCTACCGCACGCTAGGGAGTAATCCGTGATGAGTGAATGGCGCGACCGCAAACAAGGCGCCTCCTTTCGAGGGGTGCCGTTCCTGGTGGACAACGACAGCGTGCCTGTCGGTCGGCGCACCCAGTTGCATGAGTTCCCGAAGCGCGATCAACCCTTTGTCGAAGACCTGGGGCGGCGCACGCGGCAGTACAAGTTCACCGGCTTTGTCGCCGGCGATGACTTCCTGGCGCAACGCGACCGGCTGCTGACCGCGCTGGACACGCCCGGCGCCGGTGAGTTGGTGCACCCGTGGTTCGGGCGCCTGACGGTCACCGCCGGCGAGTGCGAGTTGTCGCATGCGCGCAATGAACTGGGCATGGCGCGCTTTAACCTGGTGTTCATTGACGGCATGCTGGAGTTCCCGGTGCAGTCGCCGAACACCCGCCGGGCGCTGGCGGCGCAGGCACCGAGCCTGCTGGGCTCGATCAAGGGACGCTTCAACGCGGCCATGGCCCCGGTCGATTTGGCCCGGCAACGGACCAGTGCGGTGCGCGCGGCGCTGTCGGGGGCCATGGGTTTTGCCCTGAAGTTCCTCAGTCCCGGTACCGGCTTGGGCAGCGATATCAGCGGTCTGGTGTCCTCGCTGATGAATGGCCCGGGCGCGTTCGCCGACAGCCTGCTGTCCGGGATCAGCGGCCTGCAGCGCGACTTCGGCGGCTACGGCTCCAGTGGTTCGTTTAGCGGCAGCAGCGCCAAGGCGACGGCGGTGTCGTCACTGCAGGCGTCGGCACCGGTGCCGGATGATCCGGAGGTCGCGACGATTCAGCGCGCGGTGATTGCCCTGGTGCAGGATGCGGCGCTGTTGGATGTGCTGCTGGACATGGCCGAGGTGCCGGTCGCCATCCGTCAGGGCGTCAGCGAACCGGCGGCCGTGGACGTGCAACTGGCGCAGCAAGGGGCCACGGTCGAGGCCGGTACCGAGGTCGAGACGGCGGTGCCGGTGGCCGATGATGTGCTGGCGGTGCGTGACGCGATCAGTGAGGCGTTGTGGTCGGTGGCGGGGGAAAGCCCGGCGGAACACTTCGGCGTGCTGAGTGAGGCGCGTGTGGCCTTGGATCGGCACTTGACCGAGGTGGCGCGCAGCGGAGTCGGTCTGCGCAGGTATGCCCCGGCTGAAACCGTGTCGGCCCTGGTGCTGGCTCATGCGCTGTATGGAGATGCGCTGCGCAGTGGCGAGATCGTTGCGCGTAACCGCGTGCGTCACCCGGGCTTTGTGCCCGCCACCGAACTTCAAGTTGCGAAAACCTAACCATGGACGAGCTGAACAAAGTCACCCTGAGCGTGGGTGGGCACGACTACGCCGGTTGGAAAAGCATCAGCATCGGCGCCGGCCTCGAACGCCAGGCGCGGGACTTCAACCTGGGCGTGACCTGGCGCTGGCCGGGCAGCGCCGAGGTGCCGGTGCGGATTCGCCAGGGCGAAGCGGTGGAACTGCGCATTGGTCCGGATCTGCTGTTGACCGGTTATGTGTTCAGTACGCCGGTTCGTTACGACAGCGAGTCGGTGACCCTGAGCATCAGCGGCCGTTCGCGCACCGCGGACCTGGTCGACTGCGCCGCGATCAATCAGCCGGGGCAATGGCGCGGCCAGAGCGTGCAAACGATCATCGCGGCGATTGCCGGCGAATACGGGATCAAGGTGGTCAACGATGCCGCGGTGACCTTGGGCCTCGAGGACCACACGCTGGAGCCGGGCGAGACGGCGTTTGAAAGCATCGACCGGCTGTTGACCCTGTCGCGGCTGTTCAGCACCGACGACGGTCAGGGCCGCCTGGTGATTGCCCGAGCGGGCAGCGCAGGGCGGGCGGTCGACACCCTGGAGCTGGGCAAAAACCTGCTGTCCGGCGATACCGCGTTGGACTTCTCCAGCGTGTTTTCCGAGTACGTCAGCAAGGGCCAGCGCAGCGGCAGCGACACCAGTTTTGGCGCCGCGGCCAGCGAGGTCGAAGCGCGCCTGAGCGACCCGCGCATTGCCCGGCGGCGGGTGAAGGTCATCCAGCAATCCGGGCAACTGACCGCGGCGCTGGCCCGCGAGCGGGTCGAGTGGGAGCGGGCCAGCGCCGTCGGTAAGGCCTTGGCCGTGAACTACGTGGTGCAGGGCTGGCGGCAAAGCAACGGCGCGTTGTGGCGGCACAACATGCTGGTGCGGGTGGTCGATCCGTTGATCGGCCTGGACCGCGACATGCTGATCAGTGAAATCAGTTACGAGCTGGGCGAGCAGGGCACCACGGCCAAGATCAGTGTGGCGCCGCCGGAGGCCTTCCTGCCGGAGCCGAACGACGCGCAGGCCAAACGCAAGCTGAAGAAAGGCAAAAAGAGCGACAACTTCGAGTACCTCATTCCAGCGGACTACAAAGCATGAGAAACGGCATCGCGAACTTTCTGGCACGCGGCGTGGTGGCCTTGGGTAACTCGGCCAGCAAACTGCAAAGCCTGCAGCTGCGGCTGTTGGCCGGTGAGGTCAAAGACAACGTGGAGCACCTGGAGCCCTATGGGTTTACGGCCTGCCCCCTGGCGGGTGCGGAGGCGCTGGCCGGGTTCATCGGCGGCGACCGCAGTCACGCGGTGGTGATCGTGATCGCGGATCGGCGCTTCCGCCTGCAGGGGCTGAAGCCGGGCGAGGTGGCGCTGTACACCGACGAAGGCGATTTCATTCACTTCAAGCGCGGCCGGGTCATCGACATCGAAACCGTGACCCTGAACGTCAAGGCCACGGACTCGGTGAACTTCGACACGCCGCTGATCACCAGCACCGGGCGCATTGAGTCGGCGGGCGATCAGATCGCGGCCGGGATCAGCCAGGTCAATCACCAGCATGACGGTGTGAAGCAGGGCATTGAGCAAAGCGGGCCGCCGGTCGGGGGTGACGCATGACCCGTGAAGAGTTATTGCGCCGCTCGGTAACCATCAGCCTGTTCACCTGGCGCCGGGCCGGGCCGGATGACGCGGTGGACGACAGCGACCGTAAAGGCTGGTGGGGCGACTGCGTGCCATCGGTGGCCGGCGACCGGATCGGCTCGCGGCTGTGGTTGTTGGCCCGCCGCACGCTGGTCGCGCAGACGCTGCAGGACGCCCAGGCCTATGCCGAAGAGGCGCTGGCCTGGCTGCTCGATGACCAGATTGCCACGGCCGTGACGGTCACGGCCGAGCGGCAAGGCAACGACCGGATGAACCTGCGCGTGATGCTGACCGAGCAGAGCGGCGAAACGCTGGAACTGAATTTTGCAGACACCTGGGAGTTGATCAATGGCGTATGAGATTCCGACGCTGCCGGCGCTGATCCAGCGCACCGAGGCCGATTTTGAGCGCAACGCCCCGGATGCCTTGCGCCGCGCGGATGCCAAGGTGGCGGCGCGAGCACTGAGCGGTACGGCCTTCGAGCTGTATGGCTATCAAGACTGGATCGCGCGCCAGTCCAACCCGGCGACGTGCGATGAAGCCATGTTGTTGCGCTGGGCCGAATGGCGCCTGGAGGGCGGGCGCAACCCGGCCGTGGCGGCCACGGGGGCGGCTTCGGTGATCGGCTCCAGCGGTGCCCTGGTCGATGCTGGCCAGCTCTATCAATCGGAGGACGGTCGCCGCTATGTGGTGCTGCATGCCGTCACGCTGGTGGCTGGTGCGGCCACCTTGCAAGTGATGGCCGAAGCGGTGGGCGCCCTGGGCAACCTCGAGGCCGGCAGCCTGACGGCGGTGACGCCGGTGATGGGCGTCAACGCGACGGCCAGCATTGGTCCCGATGGCATCGTCGGCGGCACTGAAGAAGAGGCGTTGGAGGCGCTGCGCGAGCGGGTGCAGGCGGCCTTCAAAAACCCGAGCAAGGTCGGCAACGGTGCCGACTTTGTCGAGTGGGCCTTGGAAGTGCCAGGCGTCACCCGGGCCTGGCCCTTGCCGCGTTGGATGGGGCCGGGCACGTTTGGCCTGGCGTTCGTGCGCGATGGCGATCCCAACCTGATCCCCTCGCCGGTGCAGGTCGCCGAGGTGCAAGCCTACCTGGAGCAAAAGCGCCCGGTCACCTCAGAGATTTACGTCGTGGCGCCCGAGGCGCGGCCGATTGATTTCAGCCTGCACCTGGTGCCGGATGGCCTCGCGCTGCGCGCGGCTGTCACGCAAGCCTTGCATGGCCTGATCGTCGACGAAGGCGGGCCCGGCGAAACGCTGCGGATTACGCATGTGCGCAACACCATCAGCAACACCCCGGGGGAAACCGACCATACCTTGAGTTTGCCGGCGGGGGATGTGCTGCTGGGCGCTAATCAAGTGGCCGTGCCGGGGGTGGTCACATGGCTTTAACCGAGGCGGATTACCTGCAGCAACTGAGCCAGCTGTTACCGCCGGGTCCGGCGTTTGATCCGGAGCTAGAGCCGGACTGGGCGCAGATCGTGGCGGCCCTGGCCCCGGAGTTGGCCCGGGTCGATGGCAATGGCGAGGCGCTGTTGCTGGAGTTGAACCCGGCCACCGCCACGGCGTTGTTGCCGTATTGGGAGGGCTATCTGGGGTTGCCCGATGTGTGCACGGTGCCTGGCTCGCAAACCCTGGAAGAGCGCCGCCAGGCGGTGATCGACAAGCTAACCGCGACCGGGGCCCCGCAGCTGAGTTACTACCGCAAGTTGGCCAGCCAGGTCGGTATCACGACCACCATTGAAGAGTTTCGACCCGCCCGGGTGGGGCCGACCCAGGCCGGCGATTTTCTCTATGGGGATGGCTGGTCCTGGAGCTGGATTGCTTCGGTGCCGCTGGAGGCCTACGGCACGCCAGAGGCGGCCGCGCTGGAGTGTCGGCTGCAGCGTGATGCACCGGAGTACACCGACGTGGTGCTGGGCTTCGGCAAGGATGTGGTCGAGGGCATTGCGCTGAAAGTGGACCAACTGTTCAACGCCATTCATTACGTGATTCCGGCCGCTGTGGCCGGTATCGAGGACCTATAGCATGCAGAGAATTTCTAGTTGGACCGATCTGGTCACGGCCTTGGGCCTGTTTCGTTATGGCTCGGTGGTCGGCGGTGTCGCCCCGACGCCGTTGAAGGCCGAGTGGTTGAACATGATCCAGGAAGAGCTGGCCAACGCCATCCTGGCCTATCTGCCGGCGCTGAACGCCAATGACCCCACGCAACTGCTGCAGGCGATTCAGGCCTCGGGCGCGAACTTCGCCCTGAAGGCCACGACGCTGGCCGGCTACGGCATTCTGAATGCCTACACCAAGCCGGAGGCGGATTGGCTGTTGTCGCAGAAAGCCAACAACGCCATCACCCTGGCCGGCTATGGCATCGGTGATGCCTACACCAAAACAGCCACCGACGGGCTGCTGGCCGGGAAGGCCAACAACGCCATCACCTTGGCCGGCTACGGCATTGGCGATGCCTATACCCAGACGGCGGTGAACGCCCTGCTGGCGGAAAAGCAAGCGCTGATCGACGAACTGGAAGCGACCAAGCAGGACAAAAACACCGCGTTGATGGCGCCTGTTGGTTGGCGGCTGGATAAGGCCACGGGATTGCTGGAGCAGTGGGGCGACGGTTACTGCGCCACGGACGGTGCGACCTCCCCCATAGACTTCCCGACGCCCTTTGCCGAGGTCTACAACTGCTTTGGTAACAAGGTGACGCCTAACAGTGAGGACGCCGATGGTAACGCTGCCGGTGCGCAGGCCCTCAGCACCACGCAGTACCGGCTGTTCAATGACTCCGTAATGTATGGGGTCACCATCCATTGGCGCGCGATTGGCCGGGCTCCAGGGTACTAACCCGGACTGGCCCGCGCCGCCTTCATCCGCTCAAAGAACACCCGACCCGCTCCGCGGGTTTTTTTCGCCTGGAGAAACATGCATGACTGATATTTCAGCGTTGGAGGTCTACGCCGGCCAGTTGTCGGAAGCGGCGGCGTTGGCCACGGCCTCGGCGGAAACGCAGCGGCAGGTTGTCAACGGTGATGCGCTGACCGATGTGCCGACCGAATCGGGGTCGGTACCGACGCTGGCCAAGCAAGCGGTGTTGGCCCAGGCCAAAGTCACCGCGGCGCTGGAGGAAGTGGCCTCGCAGATGGCCGGGGCGATGACCTATGCCACCACCGCCCTGGGGCTGGCGGGCACTAACAACGGCGGATATTTCAGCGTGCCGAGCCCGGACAGTCTGGAATCCTTGATTCTGTACCAAAACGTCTTTGGCGTTCCGGTCGATGTCAAGCACCTTTTGAGTGCCGCGGTCAGCACCTTGACGCTGAATTCGGGGAAGGCCTTTCCATTGAAGTCGGCCAACCGTGCCGGCGCGGTCAGTGCTGAGCGGCCGACCGTCAGCAAGGCGGTCATCGACATCAAAGTGATCGGCAACCCGGTGGGCAAGTTCGTGCGCTTTGCGTGGTACGGCAACGGCACTGTGGCGTTTGGCGCACCTGACTACGGCATGATCTTTGAGACGGCCGATACCGCGACGTATCCCAGCACCGGCGTAGCGACTCAGGTCGTCACGCGTGTCACCCCATGGGTTGAGGTTGCGGTCAGCGGTACTATCGTGACCCGGATCTACCGGTCTACCACGGTAGAAGGTTTGCTGATCTCCATCACCTATGACAAGGCGGTGTTTGACCAGACGTTGGGGGCCGAGGTGGTCCTGAATGGCGTGGGCTCACCCGGTTACAGTTGGATCATTGATCCGGCCTGCTACATGCCGATGCAGGCTGCACGGGTGCTGGATTCGCTCAAGGTCAACAGTGCCGTCAACTTCCCGCTGGCCAGTTACAGTCGTGCCGGGGCGGTCAGCGTGGCAGAGTCCCGTCTGAACCGGGCTATTCTGGATGCCAAGATCACCGGCGTGGAGGAAGGCAAGTTGGTGCGTCTGGCCTACATGGCCAACGGCACGACCGCCTTTGGTGGCGTCCCGAACTACGGCTGGATCATTGCGTTGGCGGATGCGGCCACCTACAACACCACCGGGGTGACCACTGCGCTGGTGGACCGCACCGATCCTTGGCAGGAAGTGCCCGGCGAAGGGACGCTGGTCACGCGCTATTACCGGCAAACCAAGCAGCCCCAGGGCGGCATCACTATCGCGGTCACCTACGACAAGGCCGTGCTGGCCGAGATCGATGGTGAGCCGATCGTCATGAACAACCCGACCTACCCGGCCTATAGCTGGATCTTCGACCCAGCCTGTTATCGCCCAGCCGAGAAGCCGGCAGCCGCCAAGACCAAGGGGCTTCTCTATTCGGCCACGGCCGATGAACTGACGGTGACATGGCAGTACTCGGCGGCCAAGCTGATGCGGATCAAGATCGGCCGGTACGGTCCTAACCTGCTCAATGACATCGGCGAGATTGCCGAACAGGCGAGCAGCACCCTAACCTTTGGCGGTACGTGGACCGTTTTGGCCGGTCGTTTTACCGACTGGATTGGCCCCTATCAGGTGACTGCGGTCAATGGCGGGGACGGTGGCGGCACCGTTCAGTCTACGGGGGGTAATCACCCGATCGACAACACGTCCACGACCACCGCCGAACAGATCAGCCGCGAGGTGTATGCCGATGGCGGCTTGCTGGTTACCGGCAATGGCCAAGCGGATGAGATAGTAATCTCGTGGGCCAACCGCGTCATGGGGCACAACACCATGACCACGGCGCGGCGCTATATCCTGCGGGAAGACCTGATGCTGCGCATCCGCCCCGGGTCTTTCGAGGTGCATGGAGAAATCACCGCACTCGAAGATATTCTGATTGGCAACTACTTCGGCTTGCAGTGCTATGACCCGGGTCATGCGGATACCATCCATTTCTTCAATGGCCAGGACGGCGGTCGCGTCGCGGTTACTCCGACCATCGCGCAATATTCTGGCAATCCGGCGACCTACCCGAATGCATGGGGGGTGTCCCTTCGCGGCAGCGAACGTAACCTGACGCTGTGGATGGATCGTACCTACGGCATGGCAGCACCGGGTTATCTGCCGGTGACTGGCGTGAGCGGGTTGATCTTCCATCAGGCGAACTCCAAGAAGGCCTATCACCAGTTGCTGGCCCAGGGTAAGCCCTTGGCGTTGGCGAGCGGCGCATCCGACTGCTGGCGGGGCGGCTATATCTTCTCGCCGAACCTGTCGGCTTCCGCCGACCTAGCGCAGCGCTACTACAACGGTGATGTGCCGGCCTACCTGGTAGCAATGACCGCCGCTGGATCGGCAAAAGTCACCACGCCGCTGGCAGATGCTAACCGCAAGGTCACCCAGGATGGCAGCGGAATGACTGTGCCCGGATACATCCCGCCAAGCGGTCTGTCAGTGAAGGCCACGGGTTATAACGTGACCAAGCTGTCTATCACTTAATCCACCGATTTCTAACCCCTAAGTGCCCGCCCCCGAAGCGGGTTTTTTTTCGCCTGGAGAAAAGTAATGACGGTATCCGAGAAAGACCGCGACATCCTCGCCCGCACGTTGTGGGGCGAGGCCCGCGGCGAATCCCTGGCTGGCCAGATCGCCGTAGCTTGGACAATTCGTAACCGTGTGTTCGACGGTAAGGCCAAGTCCTGGTGGGGCGAGGGCTATGCCGGTGTGTGCCAAAGGCCCTACCAGTTCAGCTGCTGGAACAAGAACGACCCGAACTTCGCCTACCTGAGTGGCGCGAAACAGATTCCTTTCCGCGAGTTAGCCCAGGCACAGATCGCTGCCGACCAGGTGATCGATAGAAAGGTGCCGGATCCCACCGGAGGTGCCACGCACTACTACGCGACCACCATGCCCAAGCCGCCGGCCTGGGTGAAAAGTGCCAAGGAGACGTTGAGGCTCGGCCATCACGTCTTCTTCAAGGATGTGCCATGAATTCTGCCACATTGAAAGTCGCACTGGCTGGCGCTTTGCTGCTGGTGCTGGCCACCGCTGCTGGTGTCTGGAAGGTTCAGGACTGGCGCTACGGTAAGAAGCTGGCCGAGCAGGAGGGGATGCACCAGTCAGATCTCGACACCATCAGCAATGCCGCTGCCACCGCGCAACGGACCGAACAGGACAAACGTCTCGCCCTCGAGCAGCGGCTATCGGCCAGCGAACAAACCCACTACAAGGAACTGAGCGATGCTCAAACGAAACAGGCTCGCCTGCGCGATCGCCTTGCCACTGCTGATCTGCGGCTGTCAGTCCTCCTCGACACTACGGATTCAGCCAGTGGCTGTTCAGTGCCAGCCGGTACCGGCGCCGGCGGCATGGTTCATGGAGGAGCGCGAGCCCGCCTTGACCCAGCGCATGCTCAACGAATTATCGGAATCACCGACGCCGGTGACCAAGGACTGATAGCGCTGGCGGCATGCCAAGCCTACGTGCGGGCTATTGTGTCCTCCGCTCCCGTTTCTCCATGAGCAGTTTCTGGTTCTCTCGAAACAAGTGATCCCGCTGGTCAGAAACGAGCATAAGGCTGCGGACTGTCCCGGATAACTCAGAGTTCTCGATGTAGAGACGGGATACCTCGGCCTTGGCTGTGGCCAACTGTGAGCGCAGCGCATCGCGCTCACCTACCGCTTCGGCGTGCATCTCGACCAGCTTGAAGATCTTTTCCCTGGCCTGGCGCAGCTGCAGAGTCAGTTCCTCAAATTCGTTCTCATAGATCCGGAGTTGATGTCGGCAGGTTTCGAGCGGAGTCGGGCAGCCGAGCCAGTCTGAGGTGTCTTCAGTTTCGTACGGGTCCACGGTCACACCTTGCGCTAGCTGGTTTTATATACAGTAGTTTAGGCGTGAAGATTAGGCGAGATCAAGGTGACGAAATGCTGGGCCGTTCCGGCTTCGTAGCCTCAACATTAAAGAAAAAGAGCGACCGAGCTGGGTGCGTCAACACCCAGCCTGGCCGCCGTCCCTGCAGATTGTCCCTGCAAGTCCAGCCAAGGCTCTTGCTCCGTGCACAAAGCGCGGCGAGCCTAGCACCTGTTTATATATACAGTAAAGGTCTTGCTATCTATGTCCACACCCATCATTCCTTGGATGGGCGGCAAACGCCGCCTGGCCGATCGCCTCATTCCACTTTTTCCGCCTCACGAATGCTACGTCGAAGTCTTTGCCGGCGGTGCCGCGCTGTACTTCATGCGACCCCAGGCTGCGCCCGTTGAAGTCCTCAACGACATCAATGGCGACCTGGTGACGCTGTACCGGGTCGTGCAGAACCATCTCGAAGAGTTCGTGCGCCAATTCAAATGGGCGCTCAGTTCGCGCCAGGTGTTCGAATGGCAGAAGATGACCCGTCCTGAAACCCTAACCGACATCCAGCGCGCGGCCCGTTTTTTCTACCTGCAGCACCATGCCTTCGCCGGCAAGGTGACCGGGCAGACGTTTGGCACGGCGACCACCGGCCCGGCCATCAACCTGCTGCGGATTGAGGAAAACCTCTCGGCCGCCTGGCAGCGTCTTTCCGGTACGTACGTCGAAAACCTGCCCTGGCTCGAATGCGTCGAACGCTACGACCGTGCCCACACCTTTCACTACATGGACCCGCCTTACTGGCAGACCGCCGGCTATGGGGTGGACTTTCCGTTTGAGAATTACGAACGGATGGCCGACTTCATGCGCTGCTGCAAAGGCAAGGTGATGGTCAGCATCAACGACCACCCGGACATCCGATGTGTGTTCGAGGGTTTTCACTTCGAGACGCTGGACATTCGGTACAGCAATACCAATCAGCGTCAGGGCAGTGTAGGGGAGAGTGGCGAGTTGGTTATCACGAATTGGCAGCCGGAGATTTTTGGAGGTCTATTCTAAATACCACGGCCCAAATGTCAGGCCTGCCTGGGAGGGCAGGCTGTAGAACCGTCAACGACAAAAAGCGAGCATTTTTCGTCAGAGTTACGTTGATCTAAGTGCGCCACATTGGAGCGCCGCACTGGATTGGAAGCGCCTCGGTAATGGTTCTGAGAATTTCGATAGGTTGAACATTTTTCCAAACGTAGGGACGTAGAGGCACAGGGACCTCTCCATAAGCACCATCGTCACCAGGAATCAGCAACGTTATGATATTGAACTTATCACCCTTCGCTCGCTTTTCTATCAGTGCGTAATCTATTTCGGACGCAAGATAACCGTCATCAACAAACCTTGGTGTAACGAAAAATACCGCCGCACAGGAGTCTTGGAATCCTTGCAGGATGGCACGTTCCAGATTCGCGCCGGCCTTCATTCGGTCTTCGTCGAGCCATGGTGTTAGACCAACCGATTTCAGCGCTAATGCCACCTCCCTTACTAAGGTTTTGTCTGGGCTCTTGTGACTTAGAAATATGTTTTTGGGCTTTTGCAATTCGATGTGCTCCTCGTACTTGGTACGATCAAAATCGGTCAGCAGTTGTGCCGCTTGGTTCACTGAGGCATTCCGGACTTTCCACTCTTCCGACTCTTCTCTTACGCTATAAATCGCCGGAAAACTGATGCAGATAGGCGTGATAAATTTCTGTGTGTCCGTTAAAAAGGTGTCTAGATCGACAAGATGAATGACAGTTGCGTTCGTTTCGACACCCGGATGTTCAGCTATGAACTGTTCTTCAGGTATTCGAAAGAATTCCTGCCACTCGGGGGACTCCCTGAGTGGGTAGTGGCGATGCGCACCGCTAGATAAACATAGAAGGGCAATGCGCGCGCCTCGGACGAAGAAAAAGTCTCTGTTGAGGAGACTTTGGGTGAACCGTGCTAAAGGAGGGTCATTACCTAAAAGGTTGTCGACTTGAGTTGCTAAGTCACCCAAGTGTTCGGCATAGGGTAGAAATATTCCCTTGCCAAAATGCTTTGTTTGGCGGAATTCTGACCAGGACATTACACCTCCATTTGATAGCAGTTATATCTAGCGTGGCGGGTAGCATTTCTCCCGCTGACGAAACGGTTATCCCGTCCTTCTGATTCTAGCGTGCGCTTCCCTATCCGCGCCTCGACTATATTCGACTGACCGAGCCGAGCATTGAGGCGCTGGTACGCAGCCACGGCGTGGCAAAGCGGTTGATAGGCTTTGATCTGCGAGCGAGTGGAAGGTGACGACTTTTCTATGGGGCAAAAATGGGGCAAATCGGGCGCCAACCAATGCCATTTAATGCCAAATGAACAATAAACGCGATATGTCAAAAAAGCCCTACAGCCCTTTATTCTCAGGGCTGTAGGGCTTTTTTTCGTTAGTACTCCAACACAATCGGGGTGTGATTATTTTTGGGGTATCAGGTTTCGGAAAAAATTCATTGCTTGATCCGCGTACATGCTGGTTGACAACTCAATCAGGTTCACAGCTATGGAAGTAGCCGATGATGCGTTTTGCAAAAAGGGGACGATCAAGCGTTTCAGTAATGCGATTTTCTGCTCCGGTGGTGCAGCGGAATGTCCTTTCAAAATTGTCAATGCCTTGACGACTACTTCTGGAGGAGTATCCCGTGGTAATCCCAGCGTTTCCAGAACTGAAGGAGGGTCTCTCTCTTCGATCCCTTTTCCGCAATTGATCAGAGTGGCGCCATTGAGCTTTACATCGGCGCCATGCGAAACAGAGATGCCGGTGCGGCAGCCTTTAACATAAACATTGGAAAGATCCAAGGCCATTTTTATGCGCACTCCAATTAAGGGAGATTGCACGATAGCTTAAAGCTGGCTGCGAATGAGGGGGCGCTGAATAGTTAGGGCATTTTTAGGGCATATTGCAGGCTGATACAGGCCGTTGTAGGCCAACGGCAGCGCAGAATGATCCGGCATTTTAAGGCCTATAGCGGCCCCAAAGGTATACGTTTCGGGTTCGAATCCCTATCTCTCCGCCATAAATACTTAAGAAATCCCGCGAGTTAGACGCTCTGCGGGATTTTTTTTGCCTGCTGAAAAATCACGCGACTATCAAATCGACCATCAAACGATGTGCGCCATTCAATGGACGTTCATGCTTGTCCGGGGCTGTCGGTGGACGGGGCGTTTTTTCCCACGAGCGGCGCATCATGGCAGCTATTCCCTTTCGGGAAGACTCGGAACTGATCACAAGTCCGCATTGTCCGCCCTGCTACGGCGACATTAGGGTGCGGAGCGTGATTCCAGGTCTATTTCCGTCGGCCACCGCACTTTGGGGGCCAGGTGGCGTGCGAGATTGAAGTTCACACCTTCGTTGTTCCAGTCGCGAGGTGGGCGAGGGAATTGAGGTAGCGCCTGAGGGCCTTGCTGCATGAACAACAGGGCCATGGCCCAGTACATCTCGCCTTGCATGGTTCCGTGGGCGAAATGGAAGCGGTCGATGACCTGATGTGTGCCGGGTTTCACCACGGCAATGCTGACCGATTCGATCAAGCCGCCGGTGCCCATGGGACCATAAACGCTGCATACCTCGGCGCGCAGGTCATCCCAGTCGTAGACTTCCGTGCGCACTCCCCAGCCACTGCGGCTAAAGGGCCGTAGCCCATCGTGGTGGAAACGATAGACGTAGACTTTGCGGCGCAGGCGGTTGAAGCGGATGGGTTCGTCGCGGGGGGCTTGCACGTCCATTCGCCAAGCGTACACACCACCCCAAATTCCAATAATGAACAATATCGGGATGGTAAGAGTGACGATTAAGGAGGGAGATTCCCATGTTTCAAGTGGAAAGAAGATCGTGAATGGAGCACAGGACAATGCGAAAAATAATGCTGCAAGCCATGGTCCGGCCCCTCGTGTTCGGACTGTAGAGCGCCGCAATTCAAGGTAAGTGTGGTCTACATGATTGGGTGAGTTTGACAGTACTGGTGGATAAGGCTTGAGGTTAGGTGCCTCGTTTGGTTTTGGCAGATCGCGCTTCCAGCCGGGGGCCGGTGGGTCGAGCAAAGGTTCGGTGAAGAACATCATTGACCTCCGGAAGGGTTAGAGGTTGGAGTAGGTAGTCAGGGTGAGCGCCGCATAGCCCTCGTGACGAAAATAAATCCGTCACCTTTTTGTCAGGGTGAGCGTGGCACCAGCGCGTGACGCAATATTTCATGGGATCAGCGGCCTGCATCCTCAATGGAACGAGGAAACCTTGGCTCGTAACACAACAGCAGGGAGACCCAATGGCCACAGGCATGCACAAGGATCAACGGCAGTAACAGGCCATAGATCGGCACGAAGATCCACAGCTGAGGAATTTTCACGAACCGGCTGTCCAGTTGCCACACGGCCATGAAAGAGCGCCACGGCCAGGGRAATTTGCCGATGAGTTTTTTGGGTTTGGGCGCCGCTTCCGGMCCCTCTTCCATGTAGCGCCGRATGTATTCCCAGAACGCCAASAGTTCGGAGGCGTTACGGGTTGGCTTGCCCACGAAGGTGATTTCGAAGTCGTCCTTGAGATGGCCGTCGGCGTCACGGACGGAGTGGGTTTCTTTGTCCCATCCCAGCATGACGAAGCCTCCGGTGCCGTCCAGTTCGGACATCTTCGGGTTGATACAGACTTCGGCGGTGTCCCAGTCCAAGGCGACAATGCCTCCCAGGTGTTTGGGGCGAAGCAGGTAGATCTTGCGGGTGATGCGGTTGAAGCGGACGATCAGGCGCCGGGCGGTGAATGCTTCGAGTCGTAAGTAGCGAAAGACGTATTTTATGTAAAGATACAGAGAAGTTATAGGAATTAATGGAATGATATGCAGCGAAATAAAATCAATAATGCTAAGCGGAGTACTCTCGGAACCTTTGTGTTCGTTATAGTAATACGTGGCGAGGAAATAAAATGCAAGGAAGAACATCCATAGTAGTCCTGCGCCGACTCCGCCCACTATTAAGGTTATCAGTCCGCGCTTCTCATCGTTTGGAGTGCGGACATCAATGTAAGTTGGATTGTAATTATACAGTGACTCATTATCTGTAATAGCTTTCGAAATTGTTTGTGTTACACGAATGGGAGGCAGCTTTTCATTGGTCTCTTTTTGTAGGTCGGCTTCTCTTCCTAATGCTTCGTAATCAGTCGTCGCACGTCCGTCATACATGAGCCATTCAAAAAAATACATTAGAGGGTTGCCTCGATAGCTTTGTGGAAATTTTTTAGTTCTTGCTCTACGGATTTGGGGGTTCCATTGTCTCGATCTTTTCGAAAAGTACAGTGGTTCAAGTAATTCTGAAGCTCATTGGGGAGCAGCATTTCTAACGCGACGGAAGCGGCGAAAATCACCAGGTTGATTCGTATGCACCAACGCAGCATAAAAGCCATTTTCAATGCGAGTTGTGTGGACGTCTGATGGGCATATACCAAAAAACGATTTCGTCCATGTATCTGGATTAGTCGTTCCAAATACGGGGCAGCAGCTGCCAATCCGATGGCTATTGAAAAGAGGGCGGATCCAGCTTGGGCAGCAGCACGCATGAAATATACTAGGGATAAAGAGTGGTTTTCTCGAAGATGGGCTTTTTTGGCGTCGGATAAATCAAAAACCATCCCGGCTGCTGCCGCCCCCCCCCGCCAACACCCCCGCCATCAACTTCAACTGACTCCCCATCACCCGCCCGGCCTGGCGAATCGCCGTGTTATGACTTCGCTCGGCCAACCCCACCGCCACCGCCCCCAACTCCAGCCCGACCGCCGACACCGCGAGCATGGCGGCCGTCAGCTCGATGTACTCGCG